>JAPYWX010000141.1 GCA_028276145.1 Spirochaetota bacterium | reverse complement strand
GGGCTATAACTTTCCCGTTCTCAAATGATGTGTCAATAGCGATTTGGGTTATAATCCTTCTTATTTATTCATTCTTTGCTTCAGTACTTCCAGTTAATTTGATTTTACAGCCTAGAGATTATATAAACTCTTATATTCTCATTGGAGGTCTGCTTGTTGGCATAGTTGGAATATTGGTTTCTTCCTTTCTACCAAACATAACTATCAATGCTCCATTCTTTGGAATAAGTGAGGTTGCTAAAGATCCAAAAACTGGTTTAGTTGATCCTCTTTGGCCTACACTTTTCATAACCGTGGCGTGTGGTGCTATATCTGGTTTCCATTCACTTGTTGCTTCGGGTACTTCTTCTAAGCAACTTAACAATGAGAAAGATGGTAGGTTTGTAGGTTATGGTGCAATGATTACGGAGAGTCTTTTGGCTCTTACTGTATTGATAGGGATAATGTATTTCATAGGATATGACAAGTTAGTTTCTCTTGTTAAGGGGGGAAAAGCAATTATAGCATTTGGTACTTCATTCGGTAATATGACTAGTGCTATAATTGGAAGTTGGGGGTTTGCATTTGCTCTGTTTATGATAAACGGTTTTATGTTAACTACTCTTGACACCGCTACTAGAATATCGAGATTCCTCACCGAAGAGATATACACATCACTTACTAAGTCAAAATTGAATAAGTATATTTCAACGTTCTTCGTAGTTTTGACTGCTGGGTATTTGGCTTTGAGTGGTAGTTATAAATCTCTGTGGCAACTATTCGGTACGGCTAATCAGTTGATGGCTGCCTTGGCTTTAGTTGTTATATCAGTGTATTTACTCTATAGAGGTAGAAATTATATTGTAGCTTTCGTTCCTGCTGTTTTCATGGTGTTAACTACATTAGGTTCTTTGTTGTTCTACTTCTACAAGTATGCTTTTGTATCGTTCAATTTGACCTATCTGATAATAGACATTGTCCTTCTTTCAATTGCTTTGGTTTCTTATGTTGCAATTTTTATAAATCTTTTAAAAGGTAATAAGACTGTTACTGAGGTTTCTTGATTTTACTCTACCAGAGAGGCTTCGCCTCTCTGAAATTGAGCTTCAGTGTATATAAATTGAGAATGGTGATCCAATTCACTAAAACTTAGCTAAAAAGAACCGATAGATTAAGAAGATGATAGAGCCGATACAATCAGTTCAAGCGAGAATAAGGGAAATATATGGAAGAATTGACGAAATAAACAGAAAAGTTGCCAGCGTTTATGCCACATTAAATGTTAACTCTACGCAGAAGATCTATAATACAAGCTCACAACAAAAAGAGACAGTAAATCAAAAAGAAACAAAAACATTCCAAGAAATCCTAAATGAAGTTATCCAAAGCCAGAGGGAGGAAAGTAGCAGTATAAACATTCTTTCAAAGCCAGATGAAAGTCTAAGGGACATAATTCTTGAAGGTTTTCAGAACAAAGCTTCGGAGGATAATAACAAAGTAAGCCAGAAATTTGATAAAATAATAGAAGAAGCTTCACAAAAGTACAATATACCGAAAGAATTAATAAAAGCGGTTATAAAAGCTGAATCAAATTTTAATCCGTTTGCCATATCTCCTAAGAATGCTATTGGGCTAATGCAGTTACTACCATCAACTGCTAAAGAAATGGGAGTAGAAGACATATTTGACCCATACCAAAACATAATGGGAGGAACCAAGTACCTAAGAATGTTATTGGATAAGTACAACAATAATCTTTTCCTAGCACTGGCATCGTACAATGCAGGACCAAACAGAGTTGATTCATCTGGTGGAATCCCGAAAATAGAAGAAACAGAAAATTATATTGAAAGAGTTATAAGGTACTATAAAGAATACTCTGAGAAAACAGCAAGATGACAACTTACGAGATATTCAATGACGAAATACTCTTGATAAAGCCAAAAGATGTAATAACTGTAAGTGAAGCTCTATCTTTCTCAATGCTAATAAATCAAGTACTTTCAAACAAATCTATCAAGTATGTAATAATTGACTTTCAGGAAACGGCAATTATATCAAGTGCTTTCTTAAGCGCTTTGCTTGCACTAAAAAAAAGACTTTTTGACTTAAACGGTGAGGTAATACTAACTTCGTTGAACGATAAAGTAAGAAAAATACTTGAGTTTGCTGAAATAATACATCTATTTAAAATTTTCTCTTCTGTAGAAGAAGGAAAAAACTATTTGCTAAATAAGAATATATGATATTTTACTTAGTGCTTATTAGCACTTTGTGCTTATTAGCACCTAGTGCTTACTAGCACCTTTTATTCATCTAGTGGAAATTGAAAAAATGTGTAGCCTCTTACTCTATAGAGTGAAGAGGGGTATAATTTGGAAGGCAAAGCCTTCCAACGACAATGAAGAGTGGGTGCTCAATAGCACTTAGCTTGAAGTTGCTTATAGTACCTTGTGCTTAATAACACTTCCTCATTTAATTGCTGAGAAATGAAGAGAAGTTCAACCTCTTTAACAAATAAGGTGCATTCTTAATAGTACTTTCTCGATTAAGTGCTTAGAGCACTTAAGTGCTTTAAGCACTTAAGTGCTTAAAGCACTTTTTATCCAAATTAACCTAGGGGGTGTAGAGGGGCTTTGTCTCTATATCAATATTGTGGGTTGGGCGGGGCTACTTAAAAATAGTGTGTTTCGTGAACCTTCTTAAGTGCTAAGTACTTATGTTAATAGCATCCTTATTTTTTAGAGATTTATAATAATTCCTATGAAGAAGTTGACAAGTAGGGAAATAAGGAAGGTATTTTTGGAGTTTTTTGAATCCAAGGGGCATAAGGTTGTTGAGAGTAGTTCTCTCATTCCTGCTGATGACCCAACACTTCTTTTCACTACTGCTGGAATGGTACAGTTTAAACCGTATTTCTTAAGGGAAAAGGAACCACCGTTCACTAGGGCTACATCAGTACAAAAATGTCTAAGAGCAGGTGGTAAAGCTAGTGATTTAGAGAATGTTGGTAAGACACCTAGACATCATACATTTTTTGAGATGCTTGGTAATTTTTCGTTTGGTGATTACTTCAAAAGAGAAGCGATAAAATTCGCTTGGGAGTTTGTCACTGAGGTTGTTGAGATAGACAAAAGTTTGCTTTATGTTAGCATATACAAGGATGACGAAGAGGCTTTTGAGATATGGACTAGGGAGATTGGCATATCGCCTGACAGGGTAGTAAGGTTGGGGGAGAAGGATAATTTTTGGGGACCCCCAGGTGACGAAGGACCTTGTGGACCTTGCTCAGAAATATACATAGACCTTAGAGATATATGGGGATATGATAAGGAGAAGTGTAAATCTCTTGAGGATTGTGATGGATTTTTAGAGTTTTGGAACTTAGTTTTTATGCAATACTATCAGGATAGGTATGGCAACAGGAAAGAACTAGAATTCAAGGGTATTGATACTGGTATGGGGTTAGAAAGGCTAGCTATGATACTACAAGGTAAGAAAAGCGTCTATGAAACAGATGTTTTTGAACCTATAATAAAGAAAATTTGTGAAGTTACTGGTAAGAAGTACGAAGGAGACAATGTAGTGCCGATGAATGTTATAGCTGACCACACTAGAGCTATCACATTTGTTGGTGCCGAGGGTGTTTATCCTTCTAATGAGGGTAGGGGGTACGTCATAAGGAGGATACTAAGAAGAGCACTAAGGTATGCTAGCAAGATGGGAGTAAATGAACCTATAGTATACAAAGTCATAGATGGTGTTGTTGAGGGTATGGGAGATGTTTATCCTGAGGTTGCCTCTAAAAAGGATGCCATAAAGAAGGTGATAAAGGTAGAGGAAGAGAGATATTTTGACACTGTTAGCAAAGGAATTCAGTACCTCACTGGAGTTATAGAGAAATTGAAGGATATGAAGGTGAATGTTTTACCTGGTGAAGAGGTATTCAAGCTTTATGATTCTATGGGGGTGCCTATTGATTTGATAGAGGATATTTGTAGTGATGAGGGTATAAGCATAGAGTGGAATAAGTTCAACGAACTTATGGAAGAGCAAAAGAAAAGAGGTAAAGTTAGTTGGAAAGGGGCGGATAAGCTGGATTTTACGGCTATTGTGAGGGATATTAAGCCAACAAAGTATGTTGGTGATGAGTATCATGAGTATGAATCAACTATAGTTTCTTTGTTTAAATATGGAGATAGAGAGGTAGAGAGGGTTGATACCATTACTGAAGGGGAACTTGGACTGGTTATTGTT
>JAPYWX010000011.1 GCA_028276145.1 Spirochaetota bacterium | reverse complement strand
GTTATGGACAACACAAGTGGAAGGTTCTATGTAAAAACACTGATAGGTGACCCCGATAACCCAAATGACGACAAAAAGATACTACTTTTTGACAAAATACCACCTACAAGCTACCCTACCCTTTTCGTTGATAATGAGGGATTTGAGGTAGGCACAGAAGACGGATACTTTGAGAATAACCCTACAATCTCAAAAAACAAGCTAACATGGGCATGGAGACCCGGCAAGTACAACAAAATAAAGTTAATCCAAATAGTGGAAATCGTAACAAACATATTCACCCTAAGAGATGACATTGTAAGAATAACTTTTCTAGTTGTAAATGAAGATCTCAAAGAGCACGATGTCAATGTTAGATTTATTTTTGATACTGTTTTAGGTGAATCGGAAAAAGCTCCGTTCTTCGTCCCCCCCTATGGCAAAATAGACAAGGAAACAGTTTTTTATGAAAACAACATGCCAAACTTATGGTATTCCTTTGACAGTTTAGACAAACCTAAAATAAAAACCATGGGAATACTTTCAGGAATGGAAGATGTAACAACGCCATCCATGGTAGTCTTTGCAAACTGGAGGAAGCTAAGTAAAACCAAATGGGATTATACACCTGAAGTCGGTTCAAGCTTCAGTGAAGGACTATTCGGTGCAAAAGACACAGCAGTAGCAGTATACTTCAAAAAGATAAGACTAAAACCCCAAGAAATAGCAATATACTCAACAATGTACGGACTTTTTGGTGATACCATAAAAAAGATAGAAAACGTCTTCCTTTCTCTCTCCATTCCCGAAACTGTCAAAAGTTTCCCTATAACAGCATCATTAACCATAGAAAACAAAAGTTCAATAAACCTAAAAGATATTAAAGTTAAGCTAATAGTGGATACTAACCTATTCTATGCTTCAAACTACACACTTACTTTATCAAATCTCCCTTACGAAGATTCTACATCTTTTTCATGGGATATATTCCCGGTAGGACAAGTCCAAGACGGCGAATATATAGCTAGAGTATCATTTGAAGCTTTGGCTCTTTCTACTAATGTATATGGAGAAATAAGCAAAAAATTTACCATCAAACTAGGAACACAAGAACAGCCAAAACCGGAGAGTCTACAGGAAATAGGACTAAAGCAAACAAACATATCAACAAACTACCAACTGACTACAACAAATTTTGTTTTCATTACAAACACAGTAATGATAACCAATATAATTACATTAACTAACGAATATGAAGATTGGGCTTCAGGAGTAAAAAAAATAAACACACTGCTAGAAATGCTAAATGAAGAACTCAATAACCTAATAATAACATATCACTTAGCTACATCTGATGAGGAGAAAAAGAGAATCAGAGAAAGAATTGAGTTAATAAAAACACAAATAGAAGTTGAGAAATCAAAATTAAAAGCTCAAGTACAAAAAGGTGCTAAATAGCACGAGGTGCTAAATAGCACAACGTGCTAAGTAGCACTTCATTATTCTCAATTCCTAAAAATTAGTACTAAATGACACTTTCTTAATAAGCATCAGAGAGTGTGAAGGGGTTTTGACTTTCTACAAAATAATAAAGGTGGGCGAAGGGGACTACTAAAGCAATGTGCTGATTACATTCGCGTAAGTAGCATACTGTGCTTGATAGCACTCTCTTATTAATTGGGAAATGAAGAGAGGTAAAACCTCTCTACTAAGAAGCAGGCAAAGCCTGCTTTTCAATACTCTCTCTTCTTTGAAAAAGAAGAAGAACAATAATTACAATTTTCAGCGTTTTTGGAGGATTTCATGGATATACTAAAAGCTATTGTAATGGGAGTTGTTCAGGGAATAGCAGAGTTTCTGCCTATAAGTAGCTCAGGACATTTGGTTCTAGTTGACCATTATCTAAAAAATATGGGTAAAGCCTCACTATGGTTTGATATATTATTACATATTGCTACTCTATTGGTAGTAGTAACATTCTTTTTCAACGAATTCTTGATGTTTCTCAAGGGGATGATAAAGTTCTACAAATTTTTTGATGATTCTGAAAGCAAACTCTTTTGGTTAGTAGTCATAGCCACCATCTTTACAGTAATAGTAGCTTTATTAATTGAACCTCTTGTGTCAAATATTGTTGAATCAAACTATAAGCTAGTTGGACTAATGCTAATAATAAACGCTTTTATACTTCTGATACCATACCTAATTGTGAATAATGCACCTAAAGATTTAAACAACATAACCGTACTAGACAGTGCTATCGTAGGAATATTTCAAGGCATAGGAGCCATACCCGGAATATCAAGGTCAGGCATAACAATCTCCACAGGTCTGGTAATGGGACTAGAAAGGACAACAGCAGGTATATTCAGCTTCCTAATCTTTGTACCTACAACTGTAGGTGCTTTTGTTTATGAAACTTATAGGTCTCTTAAATCTGGAGCTTCTATAAATTCAGAATTCCAATTATCCTATCTCGTAGGATTCATAGTAGCATTCGTAGTTGGTTACTTAGCAATAGCACTATTAATGAAATTCTTAAAAGAAGGTAAACTATACATATTTTCAATATATTCGTTCATAGTCGGTTTACTTGTATTGATTTTTTAAGGGGTTATACCCCTTCTGATGTTATACCTCTTCTTTAAAATAGATTTTCTATTCAGGGAAAAATTAAAATTTAGAGTTTATGAGGGACTTCGACAAGTTAGTTGAGATAGTGAAGATTCTAAGGTCTCCAAACGGTTGCCCATGGGACAGAGCACAAACACTTGAAAGTATCGTGGAAAACATAATAGAAGAAGCTTACGAAGTTGTTGACGGGATAAACAAAAAAGATTACCAAAAAATAAAAGAAGAAGTGGGAGACCTAATACTTCAAGGCGTATTTATATCTCAGATTGCTGAGGAGGAAAACAAATTCTCACTAGAAGAGGCACTTAGAGAGCTTAACGAAAAGTTAATTCACAGACACCCCCATGTGTTCAAAAACGAAACCCTACCATCAACCACAGATGAAGCCTTAAAAGTTTGGGAATCAAAGAAAAACGAAGATGGAGATATATTCTCCCTAGTTCCTAACTCCTTACCTACTCTGCTATATATCTACAAAGTTATCCAAAAAGCAAAAAGGAAAAACCTACTCAAGATAAGTGAAAGTGATGTCATCAACGAAATAAAAAACATAATTAACAACCTTGATATAAACAACAATGACAAAGTAAGAGAATTAATTCTACACCTAGCTGTCTTACTTGGCATAAGAAACGAAAAATCTGAAGTTAAGATAAAAGAAGAATTCAAAGAAAAATTTTCTAACATCGTAGGTGAAAAAGATGGGTAAAATTGTATTCTTAGGTACAGGAACATCAACGGGAGTACCACTGATAGGCTGTAAATGCAGTGTTTGCACTTCAGAGAACCCAAAAAACAAAAGGCTAAGAACATCATTATACTTTGAGCACAAAAACAAAAAAGTTTTAATAGATGTCACCCCAGATTTTAGGACACAAGCTCTGAACAACGATATAACTTATCTAGACGCTGTGCTTATAACTCATAGCCACGCTGACCATATAAACGGATTTGATGACATAAGGCAAATAAATTACTTGATGAAATGGAAAGAAATACCCGTATTTCTGAATTTACCTTCATCATTAGAATTACAAATGAGATTTGATTACATATTCCGAGATACACCACAGTTAGGTGGTGGTAAACCAATAGTTAAATTACATGTATTAGAAGACTACGATGAAATAGTCTTAGATGAACTCAAAATAAAAACATTCATTCACTTTCATGGTAAAATCAAAGTTAGTGGTTTCTCAACTGATTTGTTTACATACATAACAGATTGTAGTTTCATACCTTCAGAAAGCTTGGAGATAATAAAAAACACCAAAATTCTAATTCTTGGTACTCTAAGGTATTTACCACATTCAACCCACTTAACCATATCAGAAGCTATAAACTTAGTAAAGTACATAAAACCAGAAATAACATACCTAACACACATGGGACATGACATTGATTATGACAAACTTTATAACGAGCTAAAAGATAAAAACATATTCCCGGCATACGATGGACTGACAATAGAAATCTAAAACAAAACTAAAAGTTTTAAAATACCTAACGAAAATTAATGTTGTTGGAAAGTAGGTACCGCACCTCCTACTTTTGAGGGCTACTTAAGGAATTAAGTAGCCCTCTACTTTTTTTAATTTATCAGCTTCCTGAGAATTCAAGAAAATGCTCTCATTTTTTACTTTCGTAAACCTGTTAATCATACTTAAGGACAATACTTTTGCCTCATCAACATCAGATGAATTATTAATCACCCAAAGTAAAACTGCACAAAGATTTTTCACTTTAGCATCAAAATAGCTCTTAGTCAGAATGTTCTTCATTATTTCTTCTGCCTTCAGCAAATTACCTTCAAAAATTGAAACAACAGCCTGCGAAAACTGTCTAAAAGGTTCATCTAGGTATATAACTATGTTCTTAGCAGACTTTAAGTCAGATTTATTAAGGAACAAAACAAAAACAACTCTAGCATTAACCCCCACAATCCTCAGATTCTTCGCCTCCTCCAAAGCGCTGTCTATATCCCCTAACATCGCCAAAGATTTTATTCTAATAACCTTAGCATTCATGGAATCAACACTAGAAACCAACTTCAAGGCTTCAATAGGCTTATCCATGCTAACTAAAGCATTTGCTATCACCTCTTTTTGAAATTCGGAGAAACTTAGATAATTCCTATAAGCATAATAAATAGCTAAAATTTCTTCATTCATTCTGTAATAATCTAACTTCTGTAGTAATGAATCAACAATATCCGAATATACCTCACTGAATTCGTTAGATACCGTTACATTAGTAAGAAATAGAACAAGAGAACTGAGAGAGTTATTCAAAAGGCACATTCTTGAGTAGTTAATCAATACATTTCTTGATACCCCTTTCGTAATTATGTATTTTCCTATTTCACTAATAAGTTTCTCATCCTTACCAATCGTTAAAATAAGCTGAGAAATATTTGGTGAAGGAATATTCAAAAACCTATAAATATCATCCGCCAAGCCTTCCTTACCAAGTGAATAAGAAAGCTTAATTTTTTCAATCAAAATCCTCTCACTGTTAGTAAGCTTAGAAAGTTTATCAACTATATCGTAAAGTTCTTGGTACCTGCCGGTTGAGTAAAACTCAGACACTACACTCTCAAATGCTCTTTTCCCGCTTAATATGTCATCAACATAATCAGAAAAGCAAAAATTTAAAGAAAAAAGAATTATTAACACCGACAAAACTAACCTCAAAGCCATCAAGAAATATATTACTATCTTCAGTACCCCTAAAGCAAATACTTACCCTAAGACATATCACCCTCCAAGTTCAACTATCCAAACAACATTTGTATTTTCTATTTGAAACTTATTACATAAGGTACTTAGAACTTATTGTGCTTTATAGCACTTATGCTTAATAGCACCTGTGCTTAAATGAAAAGCCATAGCTCTAAGCTCTTGAAAGTGAATTATGTATACTAAATTACTCATAATTTTTTTATGAGACCTCTGGTAATAGGTGCTACTGGGCAGTTAGGAAACGAGTTTGTGAGGTATTTCAATAACAAAGGCATTACACCAATATGTACAACTTCATCAGGAAGAAGTAATTTTCACAATTTAGATATCACGGACCTCAGGTCCGTGCTAGAATTTATTAATGAAACAAAACCCACAGTTGTTATTAACTGCTCTGCATACAACCTTGTTGACAAAGCTGAAGAGGACTGGCAAACAGCATTTTCCGTGAATGGCTTAGGAGTAAGGAACTTAGCAATAGCATGCCAAGAACACAAAATACCTTTGGTTCATTACTCAACTGACTACGTTTTTGACGGCACAAAAAAAGAACCTTACACAATAGCAGACAAAGAAAACCCTTTATCAAAGTACGGACAAAGCAAAATTCTAGGAGAACAATTTCTAAAATCCCTTCATAACAGGTATATTTTAATAAGGGTAAGCTGGGTATTTGGTAAAAGTGAGTACAGTACAAACTTTATAAAAAAATTCTTAAGTTGGGCAGAAAGGGGAGAAGTGAGAGTATCAATTGATGAAATTTCAGCACCGACATACACTAAAGACATTGTCAATGTAACGATAAAGTTATTAGAAACTGGAGCTTTTGGATTCTATCACCTCTCAAATGAAGGTGAATGTTCAAGGTTTGAATACGCTAAATTTATAGCCGACACACTAAAACTAAAAGTTAAACTCTACGAAGCCCATCAAGAAGATTTCAATTTACCAGCTAAGAGACCTAAATATTCAAAATTAAGCAACTTCGGCATACACCAAACTATTGGTTTTGAGGTTATGCACTGGAAAGAAGCAGTTCTAGAATATTTAAAGGAGGAGGGAATGCTATGAAGTTATTGGTAACTGGATGTGCTGGATTCATAGGCTCAAATTTTGTCTACTACTACTTGCGTAAATACAAAGATTCTTTCATCGTTGGCTTGGATAAACTCACATACGCCGGTAACCTAGAAAATCTCTCAAAGCTAACAGAGGAAGAAAAACAAAGGTTTGTTTTCATAAGAGGTGACATAAATAACAATGAACTACTTAATCATATATTCGAAAAGTACAACATAGACGTTGTTGTTAATTTCGCAGCTGAATCGCACGTTGATAGGTCAATATTTGAGCCTCATGTGTTCATAAAAACGAATGTTCTCGGAGTACAATCTCTTCTCAGTGTAGCCATGGAACATTGGTTCAGAGGTGATAAATGGCTAGAAGGTAAGAGATTTATTCAAATCTCAACTGATGAAGTATACGGCTCACTAGGACCAGAAGGGTACTTCACCGAAAATACCCCCTTGGATCCACATAGCCCTTACTCAGCAAGTAAAGCAGGAGGTGACCTCATAGCCAAAGCTTACTACGACACATTCAAAATGCCAGTAATAATAACTAGGTGCTCAAACAACTATGGTCCTTACCAGTTCCCTGAAAAGCTCATACCCCTTATGATATGGAACGCTCTTAATCACAAAGAGCTACCCGTTTACGGAGATGGCAAGAACATAAGGGATTGGCTGTACGTTGAAGACCATTGCAAAGCCATTGACTTGGTAATAGAAAAAGGTAAAATAGGAGAAGTTTACAATATAGGCGGACATAACGAAAGAGAGAACATATATGTCGTAAAGAAAATAATAGAGGTACTCCGAAGGAAAACAGGAGATGATAAGATAAATGAAGATTTGATAAAGTTTGTAAAAGACAGACCGGGACACGATAGAAGGTACGCGATGGACCCAACAAAAATACAGACAGAACTCGGATGGAAACACACCTATTCCTTTGAAGAAGGGTTAGAAATAACTATTGACTGGTACTTAAATAACCTTGACTGGGTGAGAAACACAATATCTGGTGAGTACCTAAAGTTCTACGAGAAAAATTACTTAGGAAGATAATCCAATGTCTTATAATTCTACCTATGACCAAAAAAGAAAAACTAAACCTTCTTTACGAAACGCACATTTACTGTATAACGGCTGAGGAATATTCTTTAGGCAGGAGCAACATAAAAGTTGTCAAAGAGATGCTAGAAGCAGGCATAAAAGTAATACAGTATCGCGAAAAGAAAAAGAAAGGGCTCTACAGATATCAAGAAGCAAAAGAAATAAGGAAAATGACAAAAGACTACGGAGCAATACTCATAATAGATGATTATGTTGACCTAGCTCTTTTAGTAGAGGCAGATGGAGTACATTTAGGTCACGAAGATTATCCTGTTAGCGAGGTTAGGAAATTGGTAGGAGAAGAAATGATAATAGGTGGCTCGACGCATTGGCCCCATCAAATGCTTGAAATGATAAACTCAGGTGTTGATTATATTGGTGCCGGACCAATATTTGAAACTCACACCAAGGAAGATGTAATCCCACCTGTTGGACTTGAATACTTGGACTTTGCACTGAAAAACTCTACAGTTCCAGTCGTAGCAATCGGTGGTATAAAAGAACATAACCTAAGGGAAGTAATAAGGAGAGGAGCAAAATGTGCTTGCTTAGTTACGGAAATAGTAGGTGCACCAGACATAAAAGCAAAAATAAAAAGGCTCATGGAAATATGGAAAGAAGAAACTAAAACCTAACTTCTCCCGAAAGTACAATCTTATAAAACTGCTGTACCTGATTAGTTCGAGTACTTAGAAGAATAAACGAAGGTTTAATATTCATGCTGACATTATTATCAAGTATCCCGATTACAGGACCCGCCCAAGCCTCAATATAGAGCTGAGTCACTGCACTACCAGTAAGGTTATAAATATACATAAGTCCTTCAGCTCCTACAAGCAATTTGTTCAAAAACCTCAATACACCTGTGAGCCTAATATCCAAATCTGATATATCATTAGGCTTAATAAACCCATTATAAAACTGCGGCTTAAGCATAATAGAAAATATTTGTTCAACACCCCAACTATTGTCAGAAGATGATACTGAAACTCTCTCCTCACCTAAAGCATAAACATTAGCAGGATTTATGCTGATATTTGTTAACGGTACACTGTCTACACCAAGAACAAAAACGGCATTCATAGTTCTGAATAGTGTCTTAAGCATCAAACCACCTCTCAAACTTGCTTCAGAAATTCCTAAAAATCCAGACAAAAGAACATCTCTGTATACCAAAGAAACTTCAAGGTCAGAAGAAATCCCACCTTCGTTTGTTAAAGCTGGTCTATACACATATAGATTTGCATTAAGCTTCTTATCAAAGAAAGAAAAATCCAGGTCAACACCTGTACCAGATATCCACCTCCAACCTTTGAACGAGAATTCCCTAGATGGATGGTAGATATAACCTTGGTATGTTGACTCATAACCTACATATTTCCTCACACCATACCAAAAGTAAATATCCAGAAAATCAAAAGGTCTTGTAAAAAACTCCACTTTCTCTAAGTTTATTTGAACATCTTGGAAATTACTTGATGACGAAGGCGAAAGAACTATACCGGCTCCGTACTTGTTACCTCCATAAATTGATAGAAGTATCTCAGAAAAAAACATTGTATGAGTAGGATAGATAAAAGAGGCACTCTTGAAGTTATCAACAACCACAATTTCACCATACGAAAACGAAACAATTGAAATCAAAACAAAAACTAACAAAAACTCTTTCTTCATACACCCTCCCAAGATTATTATAATTCATATTCCCCCAGTTTCAAAAAATAATTTCTTGTTTTTTCTAAGTCTGTCAGGATAAAATTTATAGAATTACTATGAATTTGAAGAAACTAGACAACTTCAAAGGTATAAACCTATTAGACATAGCCAACGAATACGGTACACCTGTTTATGTATACAACCTAGATAAGGTGAAAGAAAATTACCAAAAGCTATTCAATTCTATCCCTTACGAAAACAAAAAAATACTCTTTGCCATGAAATCAAACTTCAATGTTGATATACTAAAGACTCTCAGATACCTAAAATGTGGAATTGACGCTGTCTCAACTGAAGAGATAGCCTATGCTCTGGACTTAGGTTTCAAAAGCGAAGATATTCTTTTCACCGGTATAGGAATATCTAATGAAGACATAAAATACTGCATCTCCAGAGGCATAGTACCAAATGTAGGGTCTATAGATTTATTAGAAAGAATCTCAAAGAATCATCCAGGAATAAACATTAGTATTAGGATAAATCCCGATTTCGGTCATGGGCACCATGACCATGTTATAACCGGCGGGCCTCATAGCAAATTTGGAATATATGAATCCTACCTTGAAGAAGTAAAAAGAATAACAGAAAAGTACAAAGCAAATGTTATTGGTGTTCACTTCCATATAGGTTCAGGAATCCTTGATTTTGAACCCTACATAAGAGGTATCAAAAAAGCATTGGATATATCCAGAATTTTCAAAACGATTGAGTTTGTAGACATTGGCGGAGGTATAGGAATACCTTACAGAGAGAACGATAATAACTTTGACTTAGAGAAATTTGGCGAATCTATATCAAAACTCATGGATGAGTTTTCAAAAGCCGAAGGAAGAAATGTAAAACTGTTACTTGAACCTGGCAGATTCTTAGTAGCTGAAAGTGGTGTTCTGTTAGCTAAAGTTGTAGAGATCAAGCATACTCCCCTTTATAAATTTGCAATAGTAAATACTGGATTCAACCACTTAGCTAGACCTGTAATGTACGGAAGTTACCACGAGATAATAAACATATCTAAGATAGATTCCAAGGAATTTGAAGAAATCGTAGTTGCTGGTAACCTATGTGAAAGCGGTGATATTTTCACAAGAAACGAAGAAGGTATAGAGCCTAGAAGAATCCAAAAAGTAGAGTACGGAGACATATTGGGTATATTTGACGCTGGAGCATACGGCTACTCAATGGCTTCACACTACAATTTGAAAAAATTCCCAAAAGAAGTAGTAGTCAAGGACGGATATCACAGATTAAGTGAAAAAGCATATCTGAAGTATGTTCTATAAAGATTTAACTATTTCCTTAAACTTCTCCCCTCTTTCTTCGTAGTTTTTGAACATATCAAAGCTAGCATACCCAGGTGAAAATAGAACAGAAGTTCCCCTAGCCGCCTTTTCCCTAGCTAACTTAACAGCTTCTTCAAGAGAATTCACAAATACACAATTCTCATAGCCACTTTTCCTAAGCTCATCAACTATCCTAGGACCTGTCGAACCAATTGTTATTACATACTTCACTCTTTCTTTTATTGCTGGTACTGCTTCCGAAAAATCCATACCCTTATCCAACCCACCAGCTATCAAGATTATATCTCCCTCAATACTCATTATCCCACTCACCATAGCATTAATAGTAGTAGCCTTAGAATCGTTTATATACTTAACTCCATCTAATTCCAAAACCAATTCCATCCTATGCGGCAAAGGTGAAAAACTATAAACTGCCTCCTCTATAACTTCATTAGGTACACCTAGTATCCTAGCTACCGAAACAGCTATCATTATATTCTCTACATTATGCTTACCTATTAGCTTAACCTTCGATACATCTATTATTTTCTCACCTAAGAATGTTATAAAACCATTCTCAAGTGAAACGTCACTATTGAGAGTAGCAGAAAAGAAAATCTTTTTAGAGGGAACTCTATTTACTTGCTTAAGGTCTCTCAATTTTGAGTTGAGTATTGCATAATCATTCGGTGAATGATTTTTGAAAAGTGAAAACTTTGAGTCAACATATTCATCAAAACTAGAATACCTATCGAGATGGTCCTTTGCTATGTTAGTTATAGCACCAATGAAAGGATTAAAAAGTACTGTCGTGTCTATCTGGAAACTACTTATTTCGAGCACTAAGTAATCTACATTTTGAGAGTTAATTGAGAATATAGGTATTCCTACATTGCCACCAATCCCAACATTTTTTAGATATTTACTCAAAACATGATAAGTTAGTTTAGTTGTTGTTGTCTTCCCATCCGTTCCAGTGATTGCTATATACTTAACGTGTGGATTTAGCCTGTAAAATAGCTCAATATCACCTATAACCTCAATACCTCTTCTTTTTGATTCGCGAATTACCGGATTAAACAGAGGCACCCCAGGACTAGCAATAACCATTTCCACATTATCAGAAGGTAGTTCTTCAGTTCCTAGCAAATCCACAGCATCACCTAACTTTTTTAGCTCTTCAAGCAATTTGATTTTGTTTTCGTCTCTGACTTTGTCAGAGATAAAAACTTTACATCCATTTTCTAAAAGAAACTTCGCTACATTAAACCCTGTTCTCTCAGTAAACCCCAAAACAAGGAAGTTCTTCTTTCCTAAAACCATAAGTTAAAAATTATATTAATTTTCACCGAAAAATTACGATTTCTGTAGATTCTTAGAGAGCCCAGATATGTGAAACCTCTCAACAACAAAATATACAGGAGGGACCACTAGAAGCACTTGTGCCTAATACAACTTTCTTAATTATTCTAGATAGTGTATAGAGACTTCGTCCCTCTACGGTGCTTGAAGTACCTTTTTAATTAAGTACTCAAAACAATTTAATGATTAAGAGAGGCATAGCCTCTCTTTGTAACTTGAAAAAGTTTTGTATTCGTTATTATAATTTCATATAGATTCGCGGGAATAGCTCAGTTGGTAGAGCGCTTCCTTGCCAAGGAAGAGGTCGCGGGTTCGAGTCCCGTTTCCCGCTCATCTTTCTCTTTTGTTCCTCAACTTTTGGAAGGTTTCATTTTATTTATGAAGAAGATAGGTAAAGTTTTTCTTAAATCCTCAGCAGAAAAGAAGATTAGGAATTTCTACTTGTGGATTTACAAAGATGAAATTGAAAAAGTAGTTATTGATGATGATGAAGGGCTTGTAGATGTTCTCTCGCCTAAAGGTGAATTTATATGTGTTGGTTATTACTCAAAATATTCTAGAAATCCTATAAAGGTTTTTTCCTATTCTAAGAAAGTTGATGTTGATTTTGAGGTTAGTAAAAGAATTTTGATGGCTCTTGAAGAAAGGTTTAGAATGGCTAAGTCTGGATTAGTAAACCCGAATTCGTTTAGAGTCGTTTTCTCTGAGTCTGATTTTTTACCGGGGCTAATTATTGATAAGTACGGTGATTATGTAGGGTTCCAAATAAGAAACAGATTTTTTGAGTCCCTCAGGGACTACATAATAGAAGCAATAGATAAATTGCTGAGTCCGGTAGGTATATACGAAAGAAGCGATATTGATTATAGAATGCAAGAAGAGAACCTTTCTCCTAGGAATGTACCTGCAAAAGGTAAGGTTCCTGATGTGATAAACATTGTTGAGTGGGACACAACAAGATTTCTGTTTCCTACTTTTTCAAGTCAGAAGACAGGTTTTTTCTTAGACCAAAGCTTTAACCGAAAAATTATATCTGAGTTGGTCAGTACTGAAACAAAAGTTTTAGATATGTTTAGTTATGTTGGTGGCTTTGGAATATTTTTAGCAAAGAAAGGTGCAAATGTTGTATGTGTTGAGAAAAGTCTCGAGTACTCCGATTTCATTAAAGAAAATGCCAAAGCTAATGGTGTTACTAATAAAGTAAGAGTAATAACGGGAGACGCATTCAGTGTTGTAGATTCTATTCAGGAAAAGTTTGATTTGATAATCCTTGATCCCCCTACATTCGTAAAGAGCCTTTCGGAATCAAGAAAAAGGTTACCTATGCTGATAGATTTAATAAAGAAAAGCTTTCAATTACTAAACGATAATGGGAAGCTAGTAGTCTTCAGTTGTTCATACAACCTACTTAAAGAGCATTTAATTGCTGCAATAAGAATTGCTTGCATGGAACTAGGTATAAGGGTCAAGGTAGAAAGGGAACTTATGCAATCCCCTGACCACCCTTGGGCTCTACAGATGCCAGAAACCCTTTACCTCAAAGGCTTTGTATTGTCAAAGTTACCTTACTAAGGTGAAATAATAAATTTAGCAGAGAGGTTAAACCTCTCCACATTTATTAATAGAAAGAGTTATCAATTGAATAAGATTTAGGCTCAATAATCATAACTCTGAACCGTAGCAATTTGATTATACTTAAATAATATGCTATAATTATGAATACTTTTTGGAGGGAAAGATGTCAGAAAAGGTGGTTGCTGTAGTAGGAGCAACTGGTGCCGTTGGCCAGGAAATGATAAAGACTCTTGAGCAGAGGAATTTCCCAGTTAAAGAACTAAGGTTGTTTGCTTCCGAAAGGTCCGAAGGCAAGAAACTCAGATTCAAAGGTAGTGAAATACCTGTTGAGGTTTTGAAAGAGGATGTTTTCAAAAAATACAGAATTGAGATTGCTTTATTTTCGGCTGGTGCCTCAACCTCAAAGGTATTTTCACCAATAGCGGCAAGTAGTGGAACGATAGTTATTGATAATTCTAGCGCTTTCAGAATGGATGACGATGTTCCTTTGGTTGTACCAGAAGTAAACCCCGAGGATGTTAAGTACCACAAAGGTATAATTGCTAATCCTAACTGCTCAACCATACAGATGTTAGTAGCATTGAAACCAATTTACGACTATTCTAGAATAAAAAGAATAATTGTCTCTACGTATCAGGCTGTATCAGGTGCCGGCGGTATGGCTATCCAAGAGCTTGAGGATGAATTAAAAACTTATGTAAATGGTGGTAGAGAAACACTTTTGAATTTCAAACCTTCAAAATTCCCGTACCCAATAGCGCTAAATGTTATTCCCAGGATAGACATAATACTAGATAACCTTTATTCAAAAGAAGAAATGAAAATAGTGAACGAAACTAGAAAAATACTACATGATCCTGACATAAAAGTTTCTTCTACTACAGTGAGAGTTCCGGTAATAAAAGGTCATAGTGAAGCAGTGTGGATAGAAACTGAAACAAAAGTAACTCCAGAAAAAGCAAGAGAGCTACTTAGTAATGCCAAAGGTGTCAAGCTCATGGATGATCCTTTCAACGATGTTTATCCAACGCCACTACTACATGGACATGATACTGATGATGTTTATGTTGGTAGAATAAGGGAGGATATATCCACAGAGAATGGACTTGTTATGTGGATTGTTGCCGATAACCTGAGGAAAGGTGCAGCACTCAATGCTGTACAAATAGCTGAACTTCTTGTTTAGATGAAGGTAATCAGTTATGAAGAATCCTTTGAAATCCCTATATGATTGGGTACTGAGTTGGGCAGAGAAGCCGGGAGGTGAGGCAGCTCTCTACTCTTTAGCATTTGCAGAATCTTCTTTTTTTCCTGTACCTCCCGATCCACTTCTAATAGCCTTCTGCCTATCAAAACCAGATAGAAGTCTAAATTTTGCTTTGTTTACAACAATATTCTCGGTAATTGGCGGAATGCTCGGCTATCTAATAGGTTTTGCACTTTTCGAAATAGTCGGTAAGCCTATCCTGAACTTTTATAATTACTGGGATGCTTATAACAACGTAAAAAGCATGTTTGACACTTACGGGTTTATCGCAGTGCTCATAGCAGGATTTACACCTATACCGTATAAAGTTTTCACTATAGCTTCTGGCTCTTTATACTTTAATTTTCCTCTGTTTGTTCTAGCATCAATTATAAGCAGAGGTGCTAGGTTCTTTTTGGTTTCCATTATAATGTTCTTCTTTGGCAAGCCTGCTAAAGAGTTCATTGATAAGTACTTTGATTGGTTATCCCTAGCTTTCGTTGTACTTCTTATAGCTGGTTTTTTAGTAATAAAGTATGCTCTGTGAGCAATATTCAAAATACTTTAGATTTCCCGAAGACTTTGAAACAAAAATCAACGAGTATCTCAAAGAGTTATACTCTTGGAATGAGCATACCAATCTAACATCTGATGAAATAGAAACTTTTATACAGAAACACCTGTGTTTTTCACTGAATTTTTCCTTTTTCATAAAAGATTTTGATGTTGTCTTTGATTTTGGTAGTGGAAATGGAGTTCCAGGAATTCCGCTTGCAGTAATGTTCAAAGAAAAAACCTTTGTACTTGTTGAGAACAAAAAAAGGAAGATTGCTTTCCTTGAGTATATAACTTCACATTTGAAACTAGACAATGTCCAAGTCGTAGATTCCTCATATCAGAGTTGCCCACCGTTGACAAGTAACTTTTGTGTTATTGCAAAGGCATTTTCTGATTTCAAAGCTATGACGAAGTTTTTCAAAAAAAGTTTCACTCTCTTCCTGCCCCTTACTGATGAAACGAAGATACCACCATACGCTAAGGTTATTTCTAAAACCCCCGACATTATGCAAACTGTGAATTTCTATGAAATAAGGGTTGAGGTGTATTAATTTACAATCTTGTTTCGTTTTTGTATACTTAATTATGTGACTAAAGAGGAGTTTTTAAGAAAATCCAAAGAAAGCTTGAAGAAGATTTTGAAAAAAGAAGGACTTCTTACGCAGGAACTAGAAACAGCCTTTGATAAGGTACCGAGAGAAGAGTTTTTCCCCGAAGAATCAAAGGAGAATGCCTACCTTAATAATGCTTTTGAAATCGGTTTTGGACAAACAATATCTCAGCCAAGCATGATATTTATAATGCTTAAAGAACTAGAGGTTTCAAAAGAGCACAAAGTTTTGGAGATAGGTACTGGGAGCGGATATTTGACAGCACTTCTGTGTGAGCTATCTTATTTCGTATACTCAGTTGAGATAATAGAAGAACTAGCTACTAAGGCAGAAGAGAGATTGAAGAAATTGGGGTACAACAATTTCAGGATATTCATCGGTGATGGTAGTGTAGGGCTTAAGGAATTTGCACCTTATGATAGAATAATAGTCAGTGCAGCAGCTCCAGAGGTACCAGAAGAATTGGTAAGCCAACTTAAACCAGGAGGTACACTTGTAATTCCTATTGGTGGCTACGAACTCCAAAGACTGGCAAAAGTAAAAAAACTACCAAACGGAAAAGTAATCACCGAAGATGGTGTAATGTGTAGATTTGTACCTCTCGTCGGTCAAAAAGGATTCAATAAGCTTAGGCAACATTCTCATTGATTAGTAGACCACTAAAGAACCAAAACAGACTTCCTAAAGAGAATACATACATTGTGTTGTCAACGAGACCATGGAGTAAAAATGAAGTGATAAAGGATATTATACCTACCTTAAACCAAGTCGCATTACTAAACTTCTGTAAGAACTTTCTAAATATTAGGACTATTATTGTGAAGAAAGCTAGAGTTCCTAATATACCGGTTTCTGAGAGTAAGCTCAAGTACAAACTGTGTACGTATGGACCAAAGTAATAAGGCACATAGTGTTTGAAATTCATGAGCCCTACTCCTAGAATAGGATTTTCAATAAAGAGCTGTATAGCCTTTTTATACGAATCTGTTCTAACGCTAAAACTAGTATAATCGCTTCCGAGGATAGCTGTTTTTATCCTTGTAAAAACGCTCGGTGTACTAAGATAAACCCCAACTAAAATCTCTACAATAAGTAACCCCAAAATGATAACCAACGTTTTTGGCTTTTCACCATTCATCAGTAACCCTAAAGTAAGAACGACAGGGAAAATAAGAAGTAAGCTTCTTGAGTTAGAAGTAAACATTGCTATGATGATTAGTAGTATTATACTGAAAACCAAGAGGTAAGCCTTAAAAGGGCTATTTTGCTTCAATGAAAGTCCCCAGAGTATAAGCATCGTTGAGAAGTACAGAAAAATAGAGGAGTATATTACTGGGTTAGGCGTTATAGAAGGGCTTCTTATCCCCGAGTTCCCAACCTCAAAATCAGTTGCTGGTGGTATGACTACCAACTTAACTTCCCCAATGTCTACTGAAAACTTTATATTTGGGAAAACATAGAAAAGAATGCCAAAAAGCGCTAGTAGTATCAGAAAAAATAAAACAAACCTACAAAGAGATTCCTTATCAATGCTTATCATTCTACCTACAGAGAAAAATATGTAATATACTACGAATAAAAGAGCACTACCACTAGCCAATATTTTATCTTTCGCGAATAGTGAAGATATGATAGTTAAAGCGAAAAAAACCAGGAATGCAACGTCAATCTCTGAAACAGAAGCTTTTATCTCATCAAAATAAACAACAAAAAGAAAAATGATTATTGCTACAGATATGAATGTAAGCTGAGACGTAAACAAAAAGAAAAAAGAAAAAACGACAAACCAATTCACTATTCTACTATCCTTTAGAGTCTTTGAACCACTCATAGTTGAGAGTAATTATAATTTAATGGGCACACTACTTAAAACCTTTTAGAAATTCCATTGAAAAAATCTCTTTTAATAGGGAAGAAACCATCTACATTCCGTGAATAAAAAAGAAGCTAGGATTCTAGCAGGATTAAGGAATCACAGTATTTCCTACTTTCCCAAATCCTTTGATTATAATTTATACACTATGGGCAGTGATTACATAATAATTGAAGGAGCAAGGGAGCATAACCTAAAGAACATAAATCTCTCTATACCCAAAAACAAATTAGTTGTGATAACTGGTTTATCCGGTTCGGGTAAATCTTCCTTAGCATTCAATACAATATACGCAGAAGGAGAAAGAAGGTACTTAGAGTCCATATCAACTTATGCTAGGCAGTTTTTAGGCAAAATGAGTAAACCTGATGTTGATAAAATAGAAGGTTTATCACCTTCAATATCGCTTGAGCAGACAGCAGGCAGACAAAATCCTAGGTCTATAGTTGCTACAGTAACAGAGATATATGATTATATGAGATTACTTTTTGCTAGATGTGGCACACCTACTTGTTATATATGTGGAAGAGAATTACAAAAATTCTCAATAGATGAGATAGTTGAAAGGATACTTTCAATGGAGGACAGAAAAATAACAATTCTATCCCCGATTGC
>JAPYWX010000140.1 GCA_028276145.1 Spirochaetota bacterium | reverse complement strand
AAACATATTAGCCGAAGATGTAATAGAGAAGCAACAGGAAGACATAGTACTACAAGAGGACATGAGCCTAAAAGAAGCACTGAACATAATGCTAGCAAAAAACAAAAGGAAACTACCAGTTGTGAACTCAGAAGGTAAAATAGTAGGCGTCTTCAGTATGGTAGACACTATAAAATACCTTGTTAGGCTTCTATGAGCCGATGGTGGGACTCGAACCCACGACCCACTGATTACAAGTCAGTTGCTCTAGCCAGCTGAGCTACATCGGCTCAAAAGTTCAATGTGCCGAGAGCGGGACTTGAACCCGCACGCCCTTGCGGGCACTACCCCCTCAAGGTAGCGTGTCTGCCAATTCCACCACCTCGGCACTAAATTTCTTCTTTCTCTTCACCAGTAACAACCTGAACCTTACCAGTCAAAACCTCATACAAAGCCCTGACAGCTGCCTTCTCCTCCGAAGAAGCTAATAAATTATTATTTACTAAATGCTTAGCCCTCAAAGAAGCAATATACGCTAACTCATAATGATTACCGTCAAAGTCAACCAACCTTCTTATGAAGTCCTGATAGTCAAATTTCATATAATAATTTTTACAAAAAAACTGAAAAAATTTCAACTTCAGTTGAGAGTGTTGGAAAATTCAACAGGCTAGTGCCTGTCATGCTTGGCATGCTTTTCCTTTTAATTAGAAGGTGCTATGAAGCACAAGTGCTATGAAGCACAAAGTGATATGAAGCTCGTGTTAACTAAGTAGGTCCTATGAAGCACACCTTTCACCCTCATTATCCGTAGAGAGGCGTAGCCTCTCTGTAAAAAATTAATACTTCTAATTCCTATAAGCCAAGTTATCATTTGAATCAAGAACGAAAATATCATAAAACCATCTATTTTCAATCACACTTCTGGTGTAATTGTAAGTTTCAAGATACCTTATACCTTCAACGAAAATCAATGGATCGGAAGTATTTAAAGCCCTATACCACCTCAAAACAGCGGTAGTACCAGCATTGTACGAAGAAACCACTAAAACCTCCTTGAGCCCTTCAGGATAATTCCTGAAAAAGTCAATAAGTTCCCTAATATGAGCAACCCCTAACTCTACATTCCTATCAACAACATATATATCAAGAAGCGATAAATCCCTGTTAAAACCTAAAAATCTTCTACCAACTGAAGAACCTGTCGGCTGTATTAGTTGCATAAGCCCTACAGCATTCGCTACAGACAAAACGAAAGGCGAATACCTGCTTTCACTCCTCATAACACCATAAGCAAGAGACAAACTAACATCATATTTACTACAACTAATGCTAACTATATCATAATAAGGCAAAGGATAAAGATAATCCTTAAAATACAATAAGAAAACCCCCCTTCTAAAGTAGAAACTACTAGCAAACCCATAAGACTCAGTAGCCCTACACATCATACTCACAGCTTTGTATCTTCTGTATATATCAACATACCTAATATCAGGTCTAGAGTTTAACTTTCCTAATTCCAAATGTACATCAGAAACCAGACCATAACTATAAAGCCTATCCAAATAAGATGGAAACTTAGTTGTATTAATGTTTGTATTAGTACTTGTATTTGTATAGACATCAAGTTTAAAAGATACCTTACTGAGAGCCCACTTTACATCATCATCCAAAGTATTAGTTATATCCAAAACTTTAAAAGCCAAAGAAACACCAACAAAAGAGTTAAGTATTTCTAAATTAAAGTTTGTACTCCGTTTAATCTCTGAATAAACACCTATAAGCTCATTTGTCACTAAGGTAAACAAAGACACATTTTCCTTAACCCTCCCCAGAATGGTATAATACTCATAAGTCATTGGATAAAACCTTACCAACCTAAGCACTAAATTTTTCTTCTCTTCATCCGAGCTAGTAAATACATATTTAAGTGCTAGAAACTCTCTTTCCCAATCAGTACCCCTCACTACTCCTAAAGCCCAATCAGAAAGTTTCTTAACTATCTCTAAATTACCCTCATTCAAATGATAAGAAATAAAGCTCCTCACATACTTGTAGTCAGAGTTACTAAAATCAGTTTTTTTCAAAAAACTTTTGATTACAACAAGATGTACCTCAGGTAAAAGTAAGTTGTATTTTGACAATATATTAGCTAGAACCTTCTTACTACTTGATGGTGCCTTCTTCAAAACAAAATTATTATATTTACTCTTATCCAAAACCTCAGAAAGACAATTCAATTCAAGTATCTCAACATCATCTCGTGAAATATTAATTGCAGAAGCAAATTCATCATTGGTGTAATACTTCTTTATCTCATTCACAATACTCAATGCATCATTCATCTTTCTATCCAAGTATAGTAGCATTGCCCTATAATAAAGTTTCTCTACTTCTCTTTTTGACAAAACTAAAAGATTCGTATATCCTTCCTTAGTCAAGCCAAGCCTTATAAGCTCCTTAGATATTTCAATATTAGTTTTTAAAACAACTAAAGAACTTTTAATATTATTAAGCACCTCACCCTTTAGCATTCCAGGTTGTAAAAACTTCATTAAGCTTAAAACCAAACTTTGGTTTGTATAATATCTTAAAATTAACCTAGACACCCGAACAGCTTCTTTGTCTCTCATAGTTAACCTACTAGGTAAATTCAGAGAAATTAAACTTTGTATATCTTCTAAGAAGATACTATTTCTAAACCTATAATACAATACCAAATCGTCGTAATAACTTAGATGAGGCTTTTCAGAGTACTCTTTCAGTAAATCTTGAGACTTCCCAAAATCTCCTAGCTCAGAAAAAGAGAAAGCACAAAGTAACTTTATAGTGTTATCCAAAATATCAAAACCTACTTTCGCATTAGTAAAACTCAAAACCTCCTGATAATTTGACACTTTAAAAAGTGAAACGGAAACAAGGTAAGGAAATAAAGGATAATCCTTTGGTATTTTACCTTCCTTGTACATATTAACAACATACTCATAGTCCATACTATTGTATCTTTCAAGAATAGTTTCTAACTTCACCTCAGGTGAAGACACAGAAGGTATCATTGAGCTATTAAAAAGAAAAACCAAAAGCAAAGCAACAAAAACAAAATATTTATTCATACCTTTTTCCTAAATTTTCGCCCTTCTTAACTACACTTTTACCAGATATAATTTCATTAAAGAATTTTATTGAAGAAATAGGGTCAACGGCAACATAGCCGTTACTACCATAAATATAAACGCCAAAATGCAAGTGCCTACCTGTAACTATTCCAGTTTCCCCAATCTTACCGATTACTAGCCCTCTCTTCACATAATCACCCTCTTTTACATAAACTTCATCTAAATGAAAATACGAAGTTATTATACCTAAACCATGATAGATGTACACGCTTTTACCATTTGCAACAAAATTACTAGAAACCAAAACTATTCCATCATTTGCAGCATACACATTATCATCAGGAGTAAAAGAAAAATCAACTCCTTTATGATAATTAATCTTCCCATTTGAATACTTTCTAAGCAAACCAAATGGAGAGGTAATATTATTAGTAGATGGTAAAATGAAAGGCTTAAGTTCAGAAGGATAAAAGTAAACTGGTGTAGAACTAGTAATTGTATGCAGAAGATATTTTCTGTCTTCCTCTATTCTCTTTGAATCCTTGAGTATATTCTTTGATGTTTCCGTTAAATTTAGCTTGAAAACCTTCCTTTTCTTGCCTACATACTCTAAAACAACATTCGTAGAAAAAACTTCTTTGTTATCCTTATAGACATAAATATTAAGATTACTTTTACCGTACAAAACAGGAGTTGGAATTATTGACACACTCTGTCCAAAAACATGATAAAACTTAAATATTAAGTTTGTATCAAATGAAACTTTTACAAAATAATTAGAGGAAATATTCTGAGGCACTACAATAGCCAAAGGGCTACCTGGCTCATTGACTATATACGTAGTCAACAAAAAATTTTCTCCATAAGAAATGCTACACGAAATTATAACCAAAAAAACCCAAAACAACTTTTTCATCTAAGTTAATACTAAAAAAAGCAGGAATTGCATTTCAATAGAAATTACATTTCAATAATTCTGTCGAAAAAATCTTGTATTATGTAGCACTTGTGCTGAGTAGCACTTGTGCTGAGTAGCACAAGTGTTTTAAGCACACCGTGCTTTAACTCTTAATAGGAAAGAACTGTTTTTAACAAAACCTTTCAAAAGTACAGAGATGGGTTGCATCTCTGCTATAAAAATGGATTAGGGAGGTTGGGTGCTTCATAGCACTTTTTTGTTATTCTGGAAAGTGAAGAGAG
>JAPYWX010000025.1 GCA_028276145.1 Spirochaetota bacterium | reverse complement strand
ATTACAATAGAAGATAACTGACTTGAGACTTATACCGATAGATTATCTTTTTTCGAGGCTTCCTAGGCTTGTTAGAGAGACAGCGGATATGATGGGTAAGGAAGTAAACCTTGTGATAAAAGGGCAGGATACAAAATTGGATAAATCAGTGGTTGACGAGATTTTTGACCCTATAGTCCATATAATAAGGAATTCGATTGACCATGGAATAGAGCCTAAAGAAGAAAGAATAAGATTAGGTAAGCCACCAAAGGGCAATATAGTAGTTGAGGCTTTTAATGAAGGTAACAGTGTGATAATAAGGATAAGAGATGATGGTAGGGGTATTGACTTCGAGAAGATAAGAAGAAAGGGGATAGAGAAAGGGTTGATAAGAGAAGGAGTTGAGTATTCGAAGGAACAGCTTTTATCGCTTATATTTATCCCAGGATTCTCTACCAAGGACCAAGTTTCTAGCGTTTCAGGTAGAGGTGTAGGAATGGATATAGTTAAGGCGAAAATTGAAAAACTTAGAGGTAGTATTTCTATAAGCACTTCTGAGGGCAAAGGAACAGTATTTTTGATAAAGCTGCCGCTTACTGTGGCTATAATGAAGGTACTAATGTTTGATATAAAAGGAATAATTTTTGCCGTTCCTGTTAATTCAATAGAAGAAGCCATAACGATTCGCAAAAATGAGATAACGAAGTTTGAGAATAGGTCAATAATAAAAATTAGGGATGAGGTAATAAGAATATATTCGTTTAGAGAGATATACTTTGACGAAGTTCTAGACAAGGAAGAATTAGATGTTCTTGTCTGTTCTTACCTTGGTAAGAAGTATGCCTTTAGTGTTGATAAGTTTTTAGGAGAGGAAGATATATTTATTAGGCCTATTGATACAACCCTAGTTCCACCACCTGGTATCGTTTCTGCTACTATCCTCGGTAACGGTAAAATTGGTTATGTCATAGATATCGGTAACCTCATCTCTTACCTAGAGAAAAGGGGCATTATGTAGCGCTTATGAAAGTTACTAAAAAAAGGTTAGATTTGGAATTGATGGAAAGAGGACTAGTTCAGTCTAGGGAGTTGGCAAAAAGATTAATAATGGCAGGTTCTGTCCTTGTCAATGGTCAGAAGGTTTTTAAGCCTTCTACTGAAGTAAAAAGTGATGATGAGATAACAGTTCTCGAGAAACCGAAGTATGTGAGTAGAGGAGGGTATAAGTTAGAGGGGGCTATAAAAGATTTCGGAATTAATCCTGAAGGTAGGGTTTGCCTTGATGTTGGTTCATCTACTGGTGGGTTCACTGATTGTTTGCTCAAACATGGTGCTAAGCTTGTTTATGCTGTAGATGTGGGACATGGTCAACTTGATTACTCTCTTAGGAATGACCCTAGAGTCATTCTTTACGAAGGAGTTAATGCCAGGTATCTCAATGAATTAGTAAAGAAAGGAGAGGTGAAACTTTCAGAAGATATTTCTCTGGTGGTTGTTGATGTTTCATTTATATCGCTTACGAAAATAATTTTACCAGTTAGCAATGTTGTAGCTGTAGGAACAGAGTTTCTCGTGCTTATAAAACCTCAGTTTGAGTTAGAACCGAAGTTTGTCGGTAAAGGTGGAATAGTCAGAGAAGAGTATCATCATCTTGCTATAGAAAAGGTAAGGAATTTCATTGAAGAAAATAATTTCATTGTAAGAGGTGTAGAAAAGTCACATATAAAGGGTACTGATGGTAATCAGGAGTACTTTATTTATTTTATCAAGAGAAGTTGAACCTCTAGAAGTGAAACTTCTCTGCATCAAAGGGTTGGGTGAGACTACTTAAGTAGTAGTGCTAAACTCACTTCTTTGATAGAAAAAGTATTCCAGGGGTAAATTTTATTTCTTCTGAATAATCACTCTTGGTTCCGTCTTTTCTTATGCTTCTCATTGATATGTAGTAAGTTTCATTTAACTTCAAACCTTTCAGGGTGTAGCTATAGACAGGGTAGAATTTCGTAGGTTTTTTTACTTTTATGGGTGATGGACCGTTTAGAGCATCAGTTCCAAAGTACTTGTCTTTTTCTGTTCCGTAGTATATTTCATAGTAATCTATTTCATCATCTAAATCGTTTTGCCATGAAATCGTTACTTCACCTTGGTTTAGGGATTTTATATTTACTATTTGTGGGATGAGTGGTTTTATGTCAGTTTCTGTAGTTAATGATACTTTGAGTGATTTTATCTCTCCTTCTTTTTTAAGTGGCATAAGTTTTAGCTGAATGTATCTGCCCTTTATTCCTTCACCTTGGAATAGTTGCCATTCTGTTTTGTTGTTTATTAAATCTTCAATTTTGTTACTACCTCTTGCATACACTAGGAATTCACCAATTTTCTTGTCTACCTTTACGTTTACGAGTTTTGATGAGTAGTTTTTTGTATCTATTATTCTTGATACTATTTCGTTTGGTATTTCTTGTATAGGTTTTGTTGAGATTAACCTGTAAGGTACAAGCGCTAAATCATCAATATACCCCACGAAGTCCGAACCTATGTCAAGAATGAAATTATTGTTCCCCATCTCCATCTTGGTGCCTTCAACTTTAGCAAAACCTATTATTTCGTTATTAAGGTAAAGAAGAATCTTTGAGTTTAATAGGTCAAAAACTAGGGATATTTCACTCCATCTGTTTAATTCTACCTTGTCGTATGATGATATGAGTATGTCCTTTTTGTCCCCAGTTTCTGAATCAATAAAAATGTTTTTTACTCTCAAATTAACTGTCTCGTTTCTTATTACTGCACTTATTTCTTTGTCTTCATAGAAGTTTACAGATTTTAGTTTGAATAGATACGAGCCATTGTCTAGCCTTGTTGGGTAAAATGATATGTGTATACTGATTACGCTACCTAGTGCTTTTGATGTAAAGAAATCTTTGGGTAGTATGATTGAAATGCCATGATACTTTGTGAAAACTTTGGCTGAATAACTACCACTAAATGACTTTTGGGATTTCTCGAAGCTGAATTTTGAAAACTCGTAGTTATTTGTGATGTTTTCGTCTTCAAAATTTATGAATAAGCCACTACTGTTTGGCTCATTTCCACTATAAGAAGTTGGCATTCCTTCAAAAACTTTTTGTTCACTATAAGATGTTGTAATGTTAAAATCTCTTTCAGAGAGCTCAATTATGTTACCAAACGAAATTGAGAATAACCCTAGAGATAATACTATTCCGAGTAATAGACTCTTGATTTTCACATGAAGAATTATCGGGAGGAAATTAAAAATTTGAACAGGGGGCGTGAGCCCCCTGGTAGATAATTTAAAATACCCACTCTATACTGAATTTTGATGATACATTGTCAAACAAATTGTTTCCGCTTATTATCCATGGCAGTCTACCATTTATGAATACATTGTTGATAAAGTTATTGTTCAAAACCCAATCAAGAGATAAACCCTTTATCGGTTTTACTGAGAATCCTATCATGAAGCTACTTAGTAGCGATGAAGAAGATAATATGTTTACTGTTGCTTGACCATCCTTACCGTTCTTCGTGTAGGAATAAGTGATTTCTAGAGGATTACCGGCAACACCTACTCTGAATGTTAGCCAATCTGTGAAAGGTATTTCAGTGGATACAAAAATAGGAATTATTGCTTCTGTTGTGTATCTTTTGTAATCGTTATCGTTCGTTTCTGTTGCGTTAGCAACACCTCTTGCATATATTTCTCTACTAGAAGTTGTAGAGGAGTAACCTGTGCCTAGTAGAATGAGTATGTTATTGAGTATGTATGTATTGTATGATGCCAGTATGCTGTAAGATGATACACCGTAGTTGTTTGTAATTTGTGTATCTTCATCACCGGGATCCCCAAAGTTGCCATTGCCGTTTAGGTCTTTCTTTGTTATCTGTGCTGAAGGTAGGTAGTAATTAAAGAAGTTTACAAACCCTTTTATGTATGTCTTATCACCATCTAACTTTAGTTTTAGTGGTACATCAACTGAGAAGTTGAATGATGATAATAAGGTATGGTATCTGTAGTTTACATAATTCTGAACATTGGTAGATAGGTTACTCACAGAATTTACTGCGGACGGTAGGTATACTTTTATTGTTGGGGATATGTCAATGAATCCTAAATCTACAGTGCTACCAAGTATGATTTTTAATTGGGATATTGATTCTTCAGTGATTGTTTCGATTCCACTGACTTCATTAGATGTTGTTGTAACTGAAAAGTCTCCTGCATAGCCTATTCCCAAGTATGGTTTTAGGAATGTTATTGCTAATATCTTATTTAGTCCAAGAAGTACATCAATTCTGTCCCTAGAGTAGTCTGTTAGTGTGAATGCTGATAATGGGGTAGTGTTAGCTGTCAAGAATCCAGCAGGGACACCAGTTGCTATGTTAGGTATGTATGATAATTCATTGTAGGGGTAGTTGATGATCACACCTAGATTGAGTTTCTCAATTGGTGTGGGTATGGTATACTTGGCTAGTGCATAGAAGCTAAGAGGTGCTGTAATGGGTTCAAAGTCAACGAAATTGTTTGTAGAATTTACATACCATGGTTCTAGCACCATACCAAAGTTATCATCAACTAATGTTGATGGTACTGCTAAACTGTTTACCCTTGATTCAGAAGCGAACGCAATGAAGTTTAGAGTTAGCATCAAGATAATTAAAATGAAAATTAGCCTTTTCATAAAATCCTCCTTCTAGTAGGAATTATTAGATATTTTTCGTAGATTTTCAAGTAAGGTAAGCTGTTAAAAACAAGCTTAGCCACTTAGCATTTTTAGGAATCTTATGTCGTTTTCGTAAAATAGTCTTATATCTGTTATGTTGTATTTTACCATTGCTATTCTTTCTATTCCCATACCGAAGGCGAAGCCTTTGACTTCGTTTGGGTCGTAGCCGGCGTTTTTGAATACTTGAGGGTGTACCATACCGCAGCCTGCTATTTCGAGCCATCCTGAGAATGAGCAGACATTGCAGCCACTTCCGCCGCATCCTGGGCATGTCACTGCTAATTCTGCACTTGGTTCTGTGAATGGGAAGTAATCTGTTCTTAGCCTTATTTTTGTTTTAGGCCCAAACATTTTTTGAGCGAATAATAACATGATACCCTTTAGGTCTGAGAATTTGACATCTTTATCAACATACAAGCCTTCGATTTGGTGGAAGGTGTGGGAGTGTCTAGCATCTACTGTGTCTCTTCTAAAGCATCTTCCTGGAGCAACGACTGCTACAGGTGGCTTGAATTTTTCCATTGTTCTTATCTGAACTGGTGAGGTTTGAGTCCTGAGTAAGTACCTATCTACCATTCCTTTTACATCTAGGTAAAATGAATCATGGTCATCTCTAGCCGGGTGATTAGGCGGAATGTTCAATCTATCGAAGTTGTAGGATTCTAGTTCTATTTCTGGTCCCTCAACTACGCTAAAACCCATTTCTAGGAAGATGTTACAAAGTTCTTCTTTTACTGTGTTTACGGGATGTTTTGCTGGTACGGTATCATAAAGCCTTGTTAGTGTTATGTCTACCCATTCTGATTTTAGCTTTGTTTCTATTTCCAAGCTCTCAATTTCATTTTGCTTTTTCTTTATTTCTTCCTCTATTTTCTCTTTTAATTGGTTAACTTTGCTTCCGAATTCTTTTCTTTGTGACGGCTCAACTTCACTTATCTTTTTTAGAAGGTCTTTTATTATACCTTTACTACCAATGTACTTTGCTTTAATCTTAGCGAGTGATTCACTATCGTTTATTCCTTTTATTTCGTTTAAGAATTCATCTATGACTTTATCTAAATCCATAGAAAAAATTATAAAGAATCTCTAAGGGCTCTTGAAAAATTCATGGAATTTTAATTCACGGAATTTTTCATAATAGGATTTTAATTCTATTGAAAAAATCTTTCTTGATAGGAAAGAACTATTTTTACGAAGCTGTGTAATTTTTAGATACTGAATTCTTAAGAAGCATGGCCTCTCTAAATGTTATTCTCTACGAATTTAACAACTTCGGTAATTATTTGCTCTATACTTATATTTTCTAGTTTAGCTGAGTAGTTTAATATCACTCTGTGTCTTAGAGAGTCTATCAGTATTTCGTCTACATGTTCTTTTTGTAGTGTTTTATCCCCGTTTAGGTAGGCTAGAGTCATGCTTGCTTTGAGCATGTGCTGTGTTACTCTTGGTCCTGCTCCCCATTCAACGAATTCCTTTACCAAGCTTAAAGGTGAGTCACTGGGTCTTGTTGCTCTAACGATTTTAACGATGTACTCAACTATTTTGTCTGGCACGAATGTTTTTTTTATCTCTTCTTTTACTTTGAAAAATTCGCTCTTTGTTATTATTGGGTTTATAACTGATAGATTTGGTTCTACCTTACAAATTTTTAATTCTTCTTCTAGTGATGGGTAGTCAACAATTACCTGCATCATGAACCTGTCAAGTTGTGCCTCTGGTAGTGGGTATGTTCCTTCTTGTTCTAGTGGGTTTTGTGTTGCTATTACGAAAAATGGGCTTTCTAGTTCATAAGTTCTACCGAAAACTGTTACCTTCCTTTCTTGCATTGCTTCAAGCAATGCTGATTGTGTTTTTGGTGATGCTCTGTTTATTTCGTCTGCTAGTAGAATGTTGGTGAATACAGGTCCCTTTTGAAAAACTAGTTTTTTTCTGCCACTTTCTAAGTCTTCCTCTATTATGTCAAATCCTGTAATGTCAGAAGGCATTAGGTCTGGGGTAAATTGTATTCTTTTGAATTCTAAATCTAGCATTCTTGCTACAACATTAGCCATCAATGTTTTTGCTAATCCTGGTACACCAACTATGAGTATGTGCCCTTCGGAGAATAGACAAGTTATTATTCTGTTTATTACTCTTTCTTGTCCTACGATTACTTTGCTTTTTTCTTTGTTTATTTCTTCAAGTAAAGACATTCAGAGATGGTAAAAAATGGTTTCTGTTTTTTTCAAATTGAACTTTTCGTATGTTCCTTATTTATAATTGGTTAGTAATTTTTTGGAGTGAGTTATGGATTGGTGGAGGTTTATAACTATTCTCATTGTTATAATTATTGGTGGTCTATTGCTTAAGCCTACTTATGAGTGGTACTTTGTTGTACCTGAAAGTGACAAGGCTCTTTTGTCTTTGCCTGCTGAGGAGGTTAGTAAGCTATCACCTGAGATGAAGAAAAGGTACATGGAGGTAAAGCAACTTAGGAGCAGTACTGTTTTGGGGCTTGGTTTGGACTTGAGAGGGGGGGTGTATATTACTCTTGAGCCTGATCCTGTCGATATGACTAACTTTTTGCTTGAAAAGTATGAGGGTGATATTGAAAAAGTTAATTCTAAGTATGCTGAGGAGTTAGAGAACCAAGTTAATGTGATGCTAGAGGTTTTGAGAAATAGGCTTGACCAGTTTGGTGTCAGTGAACCTGTTATAAGGAGAGAGGGAAGTAGTAAGATTTCTGTTGAGCTTCCGGGAGTTTCTAGTCCTGCACAAGCTAGAGAGGCTGTTAGTAAAGCCGGGAAGCTGGAATTTAAGTTTGTTGATGATGAATTAATGAAAAGTATAGATAGAAGGTTTTTAAATGAATACGGGTATATAAAGGATGTTAACGAATTTTTATCAAATTATTCGTTGCCTGCTGATGATGAAATATTGGGTTACTATGAATCTGATGAGTATGGTGTTCCTGTTTTGAAAGGTTTCATTGTAGTTAAAAAAGAAGCGGTTCTTGACGGTAGTTTCTTGGCTGATGCTAGACCTGGGCAAGACCAGTTTGGTAGACCTGTTGTTGAGTTTTCTTTGACTTTGGAAGGTGCTGATATTTTTGCTGATATAACTAGAAATAATGTTGGTAGAAGGTTGGCAATTGTACTTGATGGGAAGGTTAGATCTGCTCCTGTTATACAGACTAAGATACTAGGAGGTAGAGGGCAGATAACTGGTAGGTTCACTCAGGATGAAGTTAGTACTTTGGTTTCTATACTGAAGTCTGGTGCTCTGAGTGTTAAGCTTAGAGAGATAGAAGTCAGAGCTATAGGTCCATCACTCGGTGCTGATAGTATAGAATTGGGTATGAAATCTGCACTGATTGGTTTGATTCTTGTCTTTGCGTTTGCTATATTCTATTATAAGACACTTGGGCTAATAACTACTATATCTCTTATTTTGAACTTATTCTTAACTCTGGCTGGTTTGGCTATGTTTAGAGCTACTCTGACTTTGCCTGGTATTGCCGGTCTTGCTCTCACAATAGGTATGGCTATAGATGCTAATGTCCTACAGTTTGAAAGAATTAAAGAAGAGTTGAGAAATGGTAGAGATTTAATCTCTGCTATGAAAATAGGTTTTGATAGGGCGTTTATTACAATTATTGATACGCATGTTACGGTGATTATATCGTCATTTATACTTTCGCAGTTTGGTTATGGTCCAATAAAGGGGTTTGGTACTACACTTATGGTTGGTATAATAGTTTCGTTATTTACTTCTATATTTGTTGTTAGGTTCCTTGCTTATTTTGTGGTGGAAAAACTAAAGATAAGGTACTTACCTGTACTTATTTAGGAGGTGTATATGTATAATTTCCTTGAGCCTGTTAGGAAACTTGATTTTGTGAAATATAGGTTTTATTTTATTGGTTTGTCTCTGGTTATAATAACGGTTGGTGTCATACTGTTCTTCGTGAAAGGAGGTTTCAAACAGAGCATTGATTTTGCTGGTGGCTCTAGGTTAGAGGTAAAAATAGAAGATGAAAGAGCTACGATTGATGTTGTTAGAAAGATTATATCCTCTACCGGTGTGACTAAAGATGTCACTTATGTAGGTGATCCTTCTAGTAAGATATTTTTGATAAGTATTGGGGTGAGAGAAAATTATTCTCAAGATGTAGAGAAGGTTAAGCAGGCTCTCATTCAAGAGTTTGGTGATAAGGTTATAGTAAGAGGTGAGAATACTGTTGGTCCTAGGTTGAGTCAGGAGTTTTTCAGAAATGCTATGATTTTGTCAGTTGTTGTTGGGCTTCTGATACTTGGTTATATTTGGGTTAGGTTTGATTTAATATTTGGTCTCGGTGCTATAGTTGCACTTATACATGACTTGTTGATTATGCTTACTGCTGCTTTGGTTTTTAATATTGAGATGGACATAAGTATAATTGCTGCTATACTAACGATTTTGGGTTATTCTGTTACAGATACAGTGGTTGTATATGATAGAATAAGGGAGAATTTGGAATTGTCCAAGACTACAGACTTGGAACATATTGTTAATACAAGTATTAGGCAGGTTATTGTTAGGTCTATTTTGACATCGTTTACGACATTACTTGTAGTAATTTCTTTGATAATTTGGGGACCTGAAAATCTCAAAGGTTTCTCTACTCAGCTTCTTATAGGTATAATAAGTGGTACATACTCGTCGTTGTTTATTGCTTCTCCTATTGTTATAGAGCTTGAGAAAAAGAGGTTATTATCTAAGGAGAAAGCTATATAATGGCTGTTCTCAGAGTTGAGAACATATATAAAAAGTACGGTAAGCGGTTTGTTGTTAATGGTATTTCTCTTCAGTTGACTAAAGGTGAAATTGTTGGGTTTTTGGGTCCAAACGGTGCCGGTAAGACTACGACATTTTATATAATTGCCGGTATTGTTGACCCTGATAGTGGTAATGTTTACTTTAATGATATTAACATCACTAGATGGCCTATATACAAACGTGCTAATCTGGGGATAGGTTATTTACCACAAGAGCATTCAATATTTAGGAAACTGACAGTTGAACAGAATGTTATGGCTGTCCTAGAGCTAAGGGGATTTTATGGAAAAGAACTTGTTAAAAGAACCTTAGAGGTTCTTGAGTATATGGGGTTAATGCATATTAGGAAAACAATTGCTGCGGCTTTGTCAGGAGGTGAAAAGAGAAGACTAGAAGTTGCTAGAATGATAGCACTTGAACCTAATTTCCTACTTCTTGATGAACCTTTCACTGGAATTGACCCTATAGCTATAAACGATATACAGAAAATTGTTAGGATGCTGAAGGAAGACAAAGGAATTGGTGTTTTAATCACTGATCACAATGTCAGGGAGACATTGAAGATAGTTGATAGAGCTTACATAATACACCATGGACAAATACTTATAGAAGGTGACGCTAATACCCTAATAAATGACCCGAAAGCAAGAGAAATATACCTGGGACCTGATTTTGAAATTTAATGCTACTTTTTCTCTCCTTAGCGTTTTCCAAATTATGTATCTTCGGATTTAGTAAAGTCACCTTGACAATACATCTTCTTAGAAAGTTTGCCGTTTCTGGCATATTTGGTAACTTGTCGTTAAGGTAGGCGGTGTGCTTATTAGCACCTTGTGCTTAATAGCACATTTTCAATTAAGTGTTTTAAACACCTCGTGTTTTAAACACCTCGTGCTTTGAGCACCTTGTGCTTAATAGCAATAGCTTAATAGCACTCTCTTATTAATTGGAGAATTCAGAGAGGTAGAACCTCTCTGAATCAAGGGACATGATTAGTCCGATACAGGCATAGCCTGTTAAATTTCCAAACTCAATCCAGGTAATTTGAATAAGTAAGGAAAAATATTTTATCATATACAAAAATTTTAGGGAGGGTTTTTATGTCTGACATAATCGTTGATGTCATTGGTAGAGAGATTATTGATTCTAGAGGAAATCCTACGGTTGAGGTAGATGTTGTTTTGGAAAGTGGTGTTATTGGTAGAGCTGCTGTTCCTTCTGGTGCTTCAACTGGTGATAATGAAGCAATTGAGCTAAGAGACGGAGATAAAAGTAGATATCTTGGTAAAGGAGTTTTGAAAGCTGTTAAGAATGTTAACGAAGTTATTAAGGAGAAATTAGTTGGTGAAAGTGTGCTTAATCAAGCTAAAATAGACAAAATGCTTATAGAGCTTGATGGTACACCTAACAAGGGTAACTTAGGAGCTAATGCTATACTCGGTGTTTCTCTAGCTGTTGCAAAGGCTGCTGCTAATTTGCTGGGTATCCCATTATATAGGTACATAGGCGGTACTAACGCCAAGGTTCTACCTACACCGATGTGTAATGTTTTGAATGGTGGTAAGCATGCTGAAAGCAATGTTGACTTCCAAGAGTTTATGATTGTTCCCGTGGGTGCAACTTCCTTTAGGGAAGCTATAAGAATGGCTGCTGAAACATTCCACTCTTTGAAGAAAGTTTTGTCTTCTAAAGGTTTGTTCACTGGTGTTGGTGATGAAGGTGGCTTTGCTCCTAATCTGCAATCTAACAGGCAGGCAGTAGAAGTTATAATAGAGGCTATAGAGAAAGCTGGATATAAGCCTGGCAAGGATATTTGTATTGCTCTAGACCCTGCAGCTAGCGAGTTTTATAACACTGAGAGAAAAGTTTATGTCCTCAAAGGTGAAGGTAAGGAATTAACTTCTGAAAAAATGGTTGAGTTATTTGAAGATTGGGTTAAATCGTATCCAATAATTTCAATAGAGGATGGTATGTCTGAACATGACTGGGAAGGATGGAAAATGTTGACTGAGAGACTAGGCAACAAGATACAGTTGGTCGGTGATGATATATTCGTTACTAATCCTAGGATATTCAGAGAAGGAATAATCAAAGGTATTGCCAATTCAATATTGATAAAGCTTAACCAAATAGGTACTTTGACTGAGACCTTGGAGACAATAGATCTTGCTAGACAGGCTGGTTACACCTATGTGATATCCCATAGGTCTGGTGAAACTGAGGACACAACTATAGCTGACCTTGCCGTTGCAACTAACTCAGGACAAATAAAGACAGGTTCACTCTCAAGAACTGACAGAATAGCTAAGTACAATCAGTTAATAAGGATTGAGGAAGAACTAGGTGATGCCGCTATTTACAAGGGAATAAAGTCATTTAAGGGGCACATTTTTGAATAAGTGAGGTGAAATTATGCCTAAGAAAAATAAGCCAAATACATCAGCTCAAAAGAGATTTAAAGTTACAGGTAGCGGTAAAATACTGAGAAGGCAAGAGGGTATGAGACACTTGCTTTCTGATAAGTCTAGAAGAAGGAAAAGAAGACTTAAGAAAGAGGTAGAAGTTACTGGTGCTAGGTACAGGAAAATTCAGCAAATGATTGGATGATTTATATTTCACCTTATGAAAAGAGAAAATCAGTTTTAGGAGACCTCATTGAAGCGAGGTCTCCTTCTTTTGTGTTTCTAGAAAAAGTAAGTTCAGGTTATATCCCGTCCTCTAGTATTTCTTTCCTTAGCTATTTAGACCTTAAGATTTTTGATAAGCAAGATGAGAAATTTAACCTATTTTTCCTTGACCCTGAAGTTGTTGATAATCTAGGAAAAGAGTACATTGGCTTGATTAGAAAAATTTCTAGAAATGGAAATTTAGATTCTGTTTCTATAGTTTCTAGGTCAATGTCTGTGGGGGGTGTAGTTGATTTCCTCAAGAAAACCAACTTGAGCAAGTTTGTTAAAGAGAGAAAAATAGTAATTGATGTAGGTAGGTTGCCTGGGATTTTTGCATTAATGACAGAAGATAAATTCCATGAACTTGTTAACTTGTTGAGTTTACCTATTGAGAAAGGCTCGAAGAAGATAATTGTTGTTACTACTAAAAGTAGTTTGGAATACTTAGAAAGAATGTTAGTGAAAATTGGGATAAAAGCAAAAGCTTATTTTCCATCGTATGATGAAAGAATTAAAAGAAAGGTTTTGATGAATTTTCGTTTGGGTAGGTATGAGGTTTTGCTTGTTTCTAGAAGTTTTTTTAAGAGTTATAAGGGGATTTTGAATCCTGGGGGCATAGTTTATTTTTCTCCTCCTGTTACTTTCTCAAGCTTTTTTAGGGATTTATCTAACTTCTCGTCTGAAGATGGTTTTAGTGGTAAAGTTTTTGTTTTGTTCTCAGACCGTGATGAAAGGGTTGTTTCTAAGATAGTTAGAAAGCATAAAGACAAAAGGAAGGAGTGTTTAGGATTTATTAACTTTCTGTTCTCTAGGGATAAGATCAGGTCTATTAAAAATTATTTTTTGGATGGTTACATTAGTGCTAGGTTGCTGGGTGGTTTTGATGTAGATTTTTCGGTTGATGATTATTTTTATAGCAATACCTTCGGTATTGATGATACTAAAAATGTGGAATTTAATGAAGTTAATTACTTAAGAGGTGGTTATTGGGAGATGGGGGATATAATTAATTTACTTTTGGGAGTAGATGAGGGAATGAGTTTTTATAAAGGGTTTGGGAGTATGAGGGGGCGTAGAAGTGATGAAATCAAGGAATTTGTTTATTCGGCTTTGAATAAAGGTTTTTTGAATGTTGAGTTTTTCATAAGGAATGGAATTTTAGTTAAGAAGTTTTTTTGAGTTTCAAAAACAGTTGAAAATTTACTTCTGAACTTTTTTAATATTATGTAAGACTGTAGGGGGATGGTATGGATAGTATAAACAGGAAAATAAAGAGGCAGAAGGCGATAAAGGAATTTCTGACGGCTCTAGCTTTCTTGGCACCTAACTTTTTCGGATTTTTGCTCATAACGGCGTTTCCTATAGTTGCTGTTTTTCTTTTGGCTATTACTGAGTGGGACGGTATTAGCTATGCTTCTAGGGCTGAAGGTGAAGTTCAATTTGTTCCTGTCAAAACTCTAGAGAAGGATGTTTTTATACCTAAGGGTACTGAGGTAAAAGGAGAGGTTGTAGTTGAAAAGAAGTTCACGGGTAGAATGAAGAGAGAACTTGTTGGGTTTAGTGAGATAAAGCTACCGAAGGTAGGTGATGATTTTGTAATTCCTATTGAGGTTAAGGGAGGTAAGGAAGCTTTTACTTATAGGTTTCCTGAGGGATCTGAGTTTATAGTTGAGATTGCTCTTTACATTACTAACAAAGTAACGAATAATGGGACTGTTTCTGAAGTTGTAGAGATTACGAATGCTAAAGTTAAGTTTGTTAATGTTTCGGAGTTTGAGGTCACTACGGGAACTTCAATTGAGATTGTTGGTAAGATAAAGGAAGTTGTTGAGGGTGTATATCTAGAAGGTGCTTCTGTTCCTGTTGAGAATGTTACTGTTAGAGGTGTTCACAAAACTATTG
>JAPYWX010000127.1 GCA_028276145.1 Spirochaetota bacterium | reverse complement strand
GTTAAGTTTGATGGTTTGATTACAGAGAGTGTTACTATTCCTGCTGGTACTAAGCCTATAGATATAAATAAGGTTGGTATGACTACCGAAGGATATTTTGCTAGAGTAATTTCAGCTAAGCCGGGTGAAGAGTTTAACTTGCCTGAAGGTAAGGTCTTGGCTATTGAGGGATTCCCAGAAGTTGAGGCTGTTGTTAGTAAGGCGTTTATAAACGGTAAAACGGGTATAAAGTTTGTTGGACTTGACAACTTCAAGAAATTGTTTACCAGGGATAAGGACTTCTGGAGATACTTTATAAATACATTGATATTCATGTTAGAAGTTCCGCTAGGTATGGCCTTTGCTATAATTTTGGCTTTGGCGTTGAATCAGAAGTTAAAGGGAATAACTGTGTTTAGAGTTCTTTACTTCTTGCCTTATATATCAAACCTAGTTGCTGTTGCTATGTTGTGGAGATGGATATATAATGACAACGGACTTCTTAATGACTTTTTGAAGTCTTTAGGTGTTATTAATCCGCCTAGTTGGCTTGGTGACGGCAATTGGGCTAAAGTTGCTATAATTATCATGGATATATGGAAAAATGTTGGTTATACGATGTTAGTTTATTTGGCTTCTTTGCAGCAGATACCTTCTTATTTGTATGAGGCAGCTGAGATTGATGGTGCTAACGGGCTCCAGCAGTTTGCTTACATCACCTGGCCAATGCTAGGTCCTACAAACTTCTTCCTCATTATCATTGGTATAATAAATGGTTTCCAGGCTTTTGGTTCGCAGTATGTGTTGACTGGTGGTGGTCCTGCTGGTGCTACTAAGACTATTGTTTACTACATATATAACAACGCTTTCCAGTGGTTCAAGATGGGATATGCTGCAGCTCTTTCCGTCTTCCTATTCTTCGTAATGATGATATTTACTATAATTCAGTGGAAGATGGGGCAAGAGTCCACCACTTCATCTTGGTAAAATTTTAGGAGGTGTTTTATGGCTAAAACAAAAGAACAATTTTATGGTCAAAGTCTTGTTGAAGAGAGAAAAAGAAAAGAGATGATAAGTAATTTGATTGCTTACATAATTTTGTCCATTGGTGCTTTTACAATGGTTATACCTTTCCTTTGGACTATCTCTACTGCTTTGAAGGATCCTTCGGATGTTTACGACGGTAGGTTTATTCCTCAGAGGTTTTCTTACATCTATGTTGACAGGGATGGTAAGTTTGTTCCTAGTAATGCGTATAGAGAAGGATATAAGGAAATTAGAGCATGGTGGGCTAACTTTGTTAAGGCTTGGATAGCAGTTCCGTTTGATAAGTATTATAGAAACAGCTTAATAGTTGCTACGATAACGACTTTGGGACAGCTTGTTACTTGTACTCTTGCTGCTTACGCCTTTGCTAGACTCAGGTGGTTTGGTAGAGATGCTGTTTTCTTACTGTACCTAGGTACACTCATGGTGCCGTTTACTGTTACAATGATACCTGTTTACATACTATTCAAATGGCTTGGGTTGGTTAATACTCTAATAGCTGTCATATTACCAGCGTTGTTCTCAGCATTCGGTACTTTCTTGCTTAGACAGTTCTTTGTCTCTATACCGTACGATTTGGAGGAAGCTGCTTTTATAGATGGAGCCAATAGGCTTCAGATACTTTGGCATGTCATATTACCTCTATCTAAAGGAGCTCTCGCTACATTGGGTACATTCACATTCCTATTCCAGTGGAATGACTTCTTGTGGCCATTGGTCGTTTTGAACTCTGAGGAAGTTAAAACTATACCGATTGGATTGACTGCGTTCCAGTCTGCTTATGGTTCTCAGTGGGAGCTTGTTATGGCTGCTTCGTTGATAGCATTGATTCCAGTCATAATAATATACCTGTTTAACCAAAGGTTCTTCACAGAAAGCATTATGCTCACAGGTTTCGGTGGAAGATAAAATTAAAGAGAGGGGCTCTGCCTCTGAGAGGCTTTGCCTCTCTCCTATCATCTAATCAATTTTTACATCTTCAAAGAGTTCATCTATTTTTGATGATATATTTTCTGCTTTCATGAATGTTTCGCCAATTAAGAAAGCATTGAAACCTACGTTAATTAGTCTAAGTATGTCCTCCTTTGTTTTTATGCCACTTTCAGCTACTTTTATGGGTACTTCCTTGGGTAGCTTTTCAAGCATCTTTTCTTGATTTTCAATTGATACTTCAAGTGTTTTTAAGTTTCTACTGTTTACGCCTATCATATTTATTGGTAGCCCTTCTACCTTTACTAAATCTCTTTCGTTGTATATTTCTACTAATGCATCTAATCCTAGTTCCTGAGCAATTGCTAGATATTCACATAATTGGCTTTTTGTTAGGTATGTTGCTATTAGAAGAATGCAATCAGCACCCAAATAAGCACTTTCGTATATTTGATATTCGTCTATTATGAAGTCTTTCCTTAAGATGGGTTTGTTTGTTACATTCTTCACTCTTTGGATATATGAGGGGGCACCTCTAAAGTACTTTTTTTCTGTCAGCACTGAAATACAGGATACGTGATTGTTGTCATTGTATACTTTAGCCACATCTTCAGGTGACAAATCATCTCTTATTACACCTTTTGAGGGTGAGGCAAACTTTATTTCTGCTATCAATCCTGGTTTCGAGAATGATATTTTGTTTAACAAGGAGTTGAAAAATTTTTTTTCTTCAGTTTTAGGCTTTTCTGAGAGTAGACTTTTTATATCCTTTAAGGGTAGCTTCTGTTTACATTCGTCGACTTCTTCTATTTTATCAAGTAAAATCCTCTCCAGCACCTCAATTTAATAATAAACCAAAATAAAATTTTATTCAAGTTTTGAAATTTTGCAAGGTTTGCAGATTTTTTTGTTTTGTGTTGTATATTTTTATGGAGAGGGGAAATATGAGTGACTTTGGTAAGCTCATGAAGGAAAGCTTGTCTTTTAGCAAATCTGAAGGCTTACCGAGGTTCCAGGAATTAAAAAGTAAGATTATTGAAGAAAAGAACTCTTACTATAAGGAGGTGGTGTATATGGGTAAGGGAAGTAGAATTTTGTTGATTGCGTCCCTGGTGGTGATAGTGATAGGGATTTTCCTATTTTTGTTGTGGGATAAGCTGCCTTTTGTATCTTCACCTAAGCAGGTTGCTAAAGTACAACCTTCTACGGAGATAGTTGTTCAAGTCAAGCAGCCACAGAATATAAATGCTAAAGTAACAATGGCTTATGGTGATGTCAAGGTAGTTAACATGGGGGAGATTTCTGATGTAGAGGTTGGTTATGTCCTTAGGGATGGAGATGTGATTCAGACTGGACCTGATTCGGAGTGTGAAGTTCAGGTTTCTGGTAGTGGTGTTTTGAGAATAACAGAAAATTCTTCTGTTTCTCTGTCTGAGATGGTTTTTGCTAGTAGTAAAAGAACTGAGACAGAGGCTTTTGTTGTATCTGGCTCAGTAAAATCAGCTTTCAAGAAATTACCAGAAAGAGAAACTTTCAAGGTTAAGACTGAAACGGCAATCGCTGCTGTGAGAGGTACTAAATTTTCTGTTAGCGTTGATAACCAAGGTAAAACTAAATTGGTTGTTACCGAAGGTAAAGTTATTTTCGCCCCTAGGATATCAAAATTGGAAGAGATAAAGGAAGCAACCAAGGATGAGAAAGTTAAAGAGAAAATTTCGGAAGAGATTACTCCTAAAGCAAAGCTTGAGGCTGAAAGTAGTGTTAGCAATGTAATTGTTAAGATGGAGAGTGCTATTACCCAAGGAAAAGTAGAGGACGAAATAGTCTCTAAGGTTGAAAAAGTTGTTGCCTCACTAAGCAAGGAGGATTTAGTCAAAAAGAGCAAAGCTGAGACTCGAGAAGTTAATGAGGTTGAAAAGTATGTTTCAAAGAGTCTTGTAGGTGATGCTACTGTTAAGGTTTCTATTGTGCCTGCTGATAAAGAAGTTAAGGGATCTGAAGTTTATATTGATGAGATTTTTATGGGTAAGATTCCTTTATCTAAGATGTTGGTTCAAGGTAGAAAGTACAAGTTAGAGGTTAAGAAAGATGGAGAAACTATTTACTCATACGAGTTTGAAGCGAGTAAAGATATGAAGATAGAAGTCAAGTTTAAGAAGGAGAGTAAAGAACTGCCTTCGATGACTTTGGCTCAAGAGAAAGAAGAAATTAAGTTTACCTCAAGAGATATTAACTTTGTGCCAGCTATTTCCTATGGTAAGGTTGGAATTTACTCAGAGGATTATATAGCTGTTCCTTATTACTCTGGTGTCGCTTTTGTTTACGGTGACAAAGTTAAGACAATACCAACTAAAGAGTTCATTTCTATAGGTTTTGGTGATAATTTGATAGCCGTTATTTCAAAGAGCGAGGATGGAAATAGGTTTGTTAGAGTGTTTTCCGTTGATGGCAATTTAGTTGGTGAGTTCGATATAAGTGAAAGGTCTAAAGGATTGCTTTCAATAGGTAAAATTGCTGTTATTTCAAAGAAGGTTATAGTTCCTGTTTTGGATGGTGTAGGTATCATTGATATAGCTTCTGGAAATATGAAAGTAGCTAATGTAGGTAATACATTCTCGGATATTGGATCACTTAATGATTCTGCTGTGGTTGTTAATGAGATAGGAGAAGTTTACAAAGTTAGTTTGGATGGTTCTACCTCTAAGATAGGGCAGCTTG
>JAPYWX010000138.1 GCA_028276145.1 Spirochaetota bacterium | reverse complement strand
ACTTTCAAATGTTGTGATGTCACAAGTGGATTACCATAAAGAGTTTTTTGGAGTTCTTCCAGAACTTGCTTCAAGGAAGCATTTAGAGTTTATAGATATATCTATAAGAAAAGCTTTTGAGGAAGCAGGATTAACTATAAAGGACATTGACAGAGTAGCAGTTACTTTTGGACCTGGGTTAGTTTCCTCACTTCTCATAGGTGTTAATACTGCTAAAACGATATCTTATTTCTTTGATAAGCCTCTTCTGAAGGTTGACCATGTGGAGGCACACCTTTTTTCCCCAATGCTTGAGAACGATGTTCCTTTCCCTTTCATAGGTTTAGTTGTGTCCGGAGGACATACAAATTTGTTCGTTGTAAATGATTTTTTTGATATAAAACTTGTTGGTCATACGGTAGATGATGCAGTGGGAGAAGCATTTGATAAAGTTTCAAAAATACTTGGCTTAACTTATCCAGGTGGCCCTGTCATTGATAAGTTGTCAAAAGAAGGAGATGAAAAAAGATTTTCATTTCCCTTAGGAGCAATTGAGAAAAATTATGACAAGTATAACTTTAGTTATAGTGGTTTAAAAACGAGTGTTCTCTATACTGTTAAGAAATTAGGTTCATTGAGTGAGCAGGATATTAAGGATATATGCGCAAGTTTCCAGAAGTCGGCTATTGATGTTCTCTACCTGAAGGTAAAGAAACTTGTTGAAGAAACAGGAATTAAGAATGTCGCTATAAGCGGTGGTGTTTCTGCTAACTCTTATCTAAGGAAAAAATTCCTTTCTGATAATGAGATAAGAACCTTTATACCTTCTCCTAAATACTGTACTGACAACGCCGCTATGGTTGGTCTAGTTGCTTATTTCAAGCCTGTAGAAGCTAATCTGTCTGATGATGTCTATCCTCGTATGGCTGGAATAGTTAAGGGAAAAAGAAAGGTTTAAAAAATTAGAAAAATACCGAAAAAGTTAAAGATGAATTTACAAATCAACAGTTTAAAAACTGACAGTTTAAAAACTGAAGAGTCTAGAAATTCGGTTTTTGATTTACTGAAGTCTCATATAGATGTAACTGAACAAAATACATTAGACAAAGAAAATTTCAAAGATATTCTGAACAGATTTGTTAATGGTAAAGATGTTGAAGAAGAACACAATCAGGGTAGGCTAAGAGATACAAAACCTGAACACTTAGATAAGAGTGTAGGAGAGAAAAAGAATAGCAAAGATAAGGATGTAATAGATGAATCTGCGTTGGAGGAATCAATTATATTGCTATCTTCTATAAAGGAGTATCTAAGTTCTGATAAGAAGTTTGATAGGATCGTAAAAAATATTGATAAGGTTATTGATTATTTGAAAAATAAAGAAGTAAACAATGCCAATCTAATATTGGTTAAGAATTTGCTTGATGAGCTTATAAAATCAAAGGAAGTCTTTTCTAAAGAAATTTCTGGTAAGGAGTCTTTAGGCAAGTTCATAGTTAGCTTAATAGAAAAGATAAATCAAATTTTACATGAGCCTAGAGGTAATTTTGTTCAGAATGCTTTTGAAGCAAATAGTGGTAAGACAAATACCAATATCTTAAGAGAAGTAATTTCTTCCTTTGGCGACAAAGTGGCAAATAATAGCGTTGCTTCTAAAAGGCACAGTGATGTTGAAGAGAGAATAAAGGTTTTTGATTTTAGAAGAAGTTCAGAAAATTCGCTAAATAATAGTAAGAACTCGGACAAAGAGTTTAGTATTTTGGGAATTAACAAGATTTCTTTTAGTCAGGAGAATAATAGTTTAGGTGGTTCGAACCTAGATTTTAGGTTAGAGAACTTGAATTTGGATAGCTCTAACAATAATCTAAGGTTAGAAAGAACTACTAGGAATCTTTCAAATAAGAGCGGTCAGGCATCATTGGGGAATGTAGAGCAAAACTTTAAGAAGAATGTTGTAGATGAAGCAAATGGTAAAAAATCGGAAATCCCTTTAATGATCTACACACCTATTGAGTTTGATAAGAAAAATGAATTAACAGTTAATTCTACCAAAGCAAGCTTTGTTAATTATTTCAAACTAGATTTTGCTTATCAATTGAATCAGCTTGCTGGCACAATGATAATAAATCTCAGAAACAATGTTAACGAGATGAAGATGACTCTATTCCCACCGGAGCTTGGAAAAGTTTTTGTTAAATTTGAATCAACAAAAGACGGTAGGATAGTAGGCAATATAGTTGTTTCAACAAAAGAAGCTTTTACTCTGTTCCAAGAACACCTTAATGTCATTAAGGATACTCTGCAAAACCAAGGTTTTCAGTTTGTTGATATAAATTTATCGATGAGTAACGATAATTTCGGTAATCAAAGAGATTTTAGCTCTATTTTTGGCGAAAGCAGTATTAAAGTTAGTACCAAACAAATTGAAAGGAATTATGGTGATACTTATCTAGGTTATCCTAAAACAATCTTAGAAGACTCTACGATAAGTTTATACGCGTAAAATGCTTTTTAACTAGATTCCTTCAAAACATGGATATTTTATATTTGTGAGGCAAGTAGGTTAAATTGCGTAGCATCTCCAATGTGTAATATCTATGAACTCTTAAAAGGTTTTGCTAAAAATAGTTCTTTTCTATTAAGGGTCCTTAAAGCACAAATTCTCAAATGATGAGATTTTGAACAGAGAGTTAGTAAGAAATGAGATGTTTTCTAGCACTTTATGGTTAAAGTGCTTAAAGCACTTAAGTGCTTTAAGCACTTATTAGTTAAAATTGGCTCTAAGCTCTTGAATTTAAGGCACAACGGTACAATTTGAAATTGAAAATATAGAGGACTTATATTTTCCTAAATGAAAGTTCTTTATGTTTGGCATGGTGCGGTAGAGAAAGAGTATAGGAAGATTTTTAGTGAATTTGTAAAAAGAGGCGTAAATTTAGTAGTTATAACAGCAAATAGGTGGTTTGAGGCGGCAAAATTCCAAAGTTTTGAGTTCTGTGAAACTGACAAAGATTATAACAGCAAATAGGTGGTTTGAGGATGAAAATATATTCAAAAGCCATCCTTTCCCTTTCAATGTTTTTGAAAAATTCTTACTAGGCAACATAGATGCTTTGTGCGTGGTACCTACCGAAGGTATTGAACTATATCACAGAAAAGGTTTCAAAGGAGAAATTTTTAAGGTTTCTTATTTTGTAGATGTAGATAAGTTTTTTAGGGTACCAAAGGAGGAAGTAGTAAAGAAAATTCCAGAACTCAGTTTTGATGGCTTGAAAATTGGGTTTGTTGGTAGGATATCAGAAGAGAAGGGTATTGATACAGTGATAGAAGCAATTAAATATCTGAAGGACAAAGGAAAGGATAAAATAAGGTTTTTTGTTGTAGGGAAAGAGGCACCAGAATATTTTAGTTTCCTCAAAAGTAAAATTGAGGAATACTCATTGGAGGATAATGTAAAGTTTTTAGGTCATTTTGGGTATGATAAACTTTTGTACTTCTACAATGGTATTGATTGTTTGGTATTGCCTTCGAGAACTAAAAGTTGGTGGAAAGAGCAATTCGGTAGGGTTATCGTTGAAAGTATGGCTTGTGGGACTCCTGTAATAGGTTCAGACTCCGGAGAAATTCCAATCGTTATAGATAACCCAGAATTGACTTTCAAAGAGAATGATTACATTAGCCTTGCCAATATACTAGAAAAATTTTGTGATGGAGTTTTAGAAAAAGACAAGTTATCAGATTCTTTGATGGAGAAGTCAAGAAAATATACGGTTGAGGAAGTAGTAAAGAATAAAGTTGAGATTTTTAAAAAAATCTTACAACAGTAAAGGAGATGCGAATGGCAAATATAGGTATAGATTTACAGATGATTAGTAGGCCACAATTGACAGGAATGGGGCGGTACATAAGTGAACTTTTACCTAGATTCAGAGATTATAAGGATTTCAATTGGGTTGAATTGAAGCCAAAACCTATAAAGTTTTATAGGACAATCTGGGAACATACAGTTTTACCTTTGAGTTTGATTGCTAAAGGAGTAAATTTGTTATTTTGTCCTGCAAATATTGCACCAATTTGGATTCCTTGGGGAGTCAAAACGGTTTTAACAGTTCATGATGTTAGAGTTAAGGTTTTTCCAGAAACTTTTTCAAAAGGTACGAGAGTGTATTATGAGTTTATCTATAGCACAACTCTTCACAGAGTTGATAGAATAATTACCGTTTCCGAGTTTTCAAAAAACGAGATAATTAAATACTTCCCAGAGACCAAAAACAAAATAACCGTGATATATGAGGCGATAGATACTAATAAGTTTAAGTTTCTGAACCTTCCTAGGGAAAAGCAAATACTAATGCTGGGAGCGATAGCA
>JAPYWX010000010.1 GCA_028276145.1 Spirochaetota bacterium | reverse complement strand
TGTTGTATCTGAACCATGTGGGATTTAAACTGAGGACTTGTCTCCGTAAAGCCATTGGAGACATATGGTTGTATCTGAACCATGTGGGATTTAAACTGTTCTTATGTTGTTTTCCTTTAAAACCTTAAAGGTGTTGTATCTGAACCATGTGGGATTTAAACCTTGCTCCAGGTTTGCTTTTATTTGTTCCTCGCTTAGTTGTATCTGAACCATGTGGGATTTAAACAAGCAAGTTAATCAAAAACTTTACAGTGCCAATGGGTTGTATCTGAACCATGTGGGATTTAAACTTTGGTTCGTAAATAACACTCATAAACACCTCCTTAGTTGTATCTGAACCATGTGGGATTTAAACCTTGATATGGTTGTGAACTTCTTTTCCTTCCCGAGTGTTGTATCTGAACCATGTGGGATTTAAACTAGCCATGATTATTGGTTCGTAAGCGGGTTTAAGTCGTTGTATCTGAACCATGTGGGATTTAAACTGTGGGATTTAAAAACTAGGATTTAAATATGTAGCTGAAATTAGACAAATTTTTTAGAAACGGGGAAGTTAAAAACTTCCCCTATTAGTGAAAATAAAATTAAAACTAAGAGTTAAGAGTGTTCAAAACCTCCTTTATCCCATCAAAAGTGCTCGTTGTAACTACATTAAGAGTTGCTGATGTTTTCTTTATCAAGCCTTTGAGTACCTGACCAGGACCTACCTCTATCACTAAATCAGGTGATAGCTCTTCAATTCTCTTAACTATGTCTACCCAAAGCACAGGAGAAACTAACTGCTTTTCTAGTAAATCCTTTATTTCTTTCTCGTCACTAGGATATTCATTAGCATTATAGTTTGCAAAAACTCTAAACGAAGGTTTATTGAATGAAAAACCATCTAGAAACTTCCTAAACTCTTTTGCTGCACTCTCCATAAGCTTCGAATGGAACGCTCCCGAGACGGCTAAAGGTATCACCCTTTTAGCTCCAGCTTCTTTTAGCTTCACTTCTGCTATCTTTATAGCCTCTTTGTACCCCGATATCACTACTTGGTCATTTGAATTGTAGTTAACAGGTTCTACATAGTTACCTTCCTTCGTTATAGCCTCACATATCTCCTTTATCTTCTCCGGCTCAAGTCCAATCACTGCAGCCATTCCTCCCTTACCCTCAGGGTCAGCATTAGCCATAAGCCTACCTCTCTCTCTCACTATCCTCACACCATCATGGAAATTAAACACTCCCGCTGAGTACAAAGCAGTGTACTCACCTAAACTATGCCCCGCTACACCAATAACCTCAAAATTCCCTGACTCCCTTTTCAATACCTCAAGTATAGCTGCAGAATGTACAAATATACACGGCTGAGCATTGGAAGTATCCTTTAGAATGTCTTCTGGTCCCTCAAAAGAAATTTTCTTAACATCTACATCTACCACCTGAGAAGCTTTATCATACATCTCTCTCACATATTCAAAGCTTTCATATACGTCTTTTCCCATTCCGACAAACTGCGAACCTTGCCCAGGAAAAACTAAAAACACTCTTTTCATATTTCTCCCCTTCAGGTATTAACTTACATTCCCATCATTTCATAACCAGCATCAACATATATTACTTCACCAGTTATACCTGATGACATGTGACTCAATAGGAACAAAGCCGTTTCTCCAACTTCCTCAGCCGTCACATTCCTCCTCAAAGCTGCCCTCTTTGGATATTCCTCATACATACTCATGAAGCCACTTATTCCCCTTGCTGCCAAAGTTTTTATAGGACCTGCAGAAATTGCATTACACCTTATTCCTCTCTGTCCCAAATCATAAGCTATATACCTAACACTTGATTCAAGAGCTGCCTTAGCTACACCCATAACATTGTAGTTTGGCACTGCCCTAACAGAACCTAAATATGTCATTGTAACAATGGCTGAATTGTCATTTAGATAATTCTCTGCTTCCTTGACAATCTTAACCAAAGAATAAGCACTTATGTCAAGAGCTATCCTGAAAGCTTCTCTAGATGTATCAATATACCTTCCTTGTAACGCTTCCTTAGGTGCAAAAGCTATTGAGTGAACTATGAAATCAATCTTACCAAATTCTTTCCCAACAAACTCAAAAAGCTTTGTTATATCCTCATCCTTTGAAACATCACAAGGATATATCTTAGCGTTTATCTCGTCAGCTAATTCCTTTATTTTCTCTTCATCGCCTAAGTAAGCCAAAATAATCTGTGCACCTTCCCTATGTAATGCCTTAGAAATAGCCCAAGCAATACTCCACTTATTAGCAACACCAAAAACAACTCCTTTCTTTCCTTCCATCAACATACTCATACCCCCTACGAAGCTTAATTATATGAAATACTTTTGTTAATGTTCAAACTCTAGATCTTCCTTATTCTGTAATTAGGAGAGGTGAAGCCTCTACGATGTATCTTGAACAAATGAGACTTAATTATAAAAAATTAAGCAGTAATGAAAAATCTATTAGTCATTGTTTGTTTGATTTTACTTATTTCACCTACCGTTCTTTCAATGCCTACGTACTACGAAAATGAAATACCAATAATACCATCTACAAAGCAGTTTTCTGTAGGAGTTGCTTTTCTGTCTTACGAAAAATTCACAGTTCAAACCGAAAGACAGTATTTCATATACGAAGGAAGAATTTTAGGGAAATACATACCAAATAAGTCAGTTGAATTAGGATTCCAAATCCCATACCTAATAATGTCAGATGCAAATGACTACGGTGCTTTGGGAGATATTAAAATATTTTCAAAATTTGTACTATACACCGACCTTTTATACTTTATTGATACAATATACTTCAACAACTCTTTGGTTATTAATATCTCGCTAGCAAGCGGCTTAAAAAAAGAAGACAGTTACAGAAACATAGGCTTAGATAAAGGACTATATTATCCTATTTCAGCAGGATACTCGGACATAGACATAGGTGTAAACTCCGGATTCGTTTTGACATACTTTAGCTTTTTTATCTCAGCAATCTTCGTTTCATCTTCTTCTAAGATAGAACCTCCTTTAGCATTTGATACAAAAAATGATTATTTCAAATTAGGTATAACTTCCGAAATCTTTGTTCTGACTCAGAGAAACTTTTCCCTTAAGTTATTTTCTGAGTTACTCAGCATAATACCTATATCCGATGAATCAAAGTACATAAACAGTAATATGCTAGGTTTTGGGATATGGACAAAAATAGTAGATAGCCTCATAATAAAAGCAGGTTACTATTACAACGTAAACCCAAAAGTGATAAGTGAAAAATACATAGGAAGTGCGTTAAGCACTTCCTTAGAATATAGATTTTGAACTATCTCTTTATGTCCTCGTACCTTTCTGTCTTTTTCTCAACTATTGGTATTATTGATATAGTGTGTGTGCCATCAGCCGATGTACCGACAACCGGAATGTTTCTTATCCCATCAGGTAAGTACATCTTCACGTAGAATTTTCCGTCTTTGTCTAGTTTTATTTTTTCACCAAAGATTGTAACTACCGCATCCGGCTCAGTCTGACCATAAACTGTTAATTCAGTATGAACTTCCAGCCAGAACTTTTTTTCTTTTGGTGGCCTTTGCGGTATAGCAAATGAACTTACAAACTCAGCTGAAGAGATATTGAAAGGTAACTCCAAAGCTCTTATCATCATTCCAGAACCAACAACCTCATGCAAAACACCCAAACCAGAAGCCTTGAGAATGTCATCAGTGACAATCATCCACTCTTCGTCATAATACGGGGATACACTACCTCTTGGAACCCTAGCAATGTTAGACCTAGCTATAACAACGAATCTACCATCAATTATAACACCCAAATCAGCACAATAGCTCCTGTCATACTCAGGCACATTAATATACCAGTTATTAGTGAAATCATTTACATAAGTATCAAAGAATGAATTAGCGTTCAGCCCATTGAAAACACTCTCAACCCCTGTTACATCATACATCCTAACAACTAATTGTTTTCCATGCTCGCCCCTAGGAAGTAAGCCTAACTCCTGTCTCTTCTGAGGTGATATCTCCCAATAAACATGCACCCAATACGGATCCTGTACCAAAAGCACAATTTTGTTATCTCCATACTCATACGGTAGTTCCTTCGTCGGCTCAACAACATAAACAGTGGTTTTCTCCTCAGGAAAAGAGGAAACAACTCCTTCAATGCTACTCTCAATCTCCCTAAGTATCTCCTTTGTTCTAACTTTCGTTTTCGTAGTTTTCTTAGTAGCTTCTTCTGCCTTTTTAACTTTACCTTTAGGTTGCGTTCCTCCTAAAGTCTCCTCTAAAGCCTTAATTATTTCTTCCTTTGTCATCTTTGTAGTAACTTTGATTCCCTTTTCCTTAGCGATTTTAATTAGTTCGTCTTTTTTCATCGAAGAAAAATCAACCATATGCACCTCCCTTTGTTATTTCTAAAAGAAATTTTAAAGCAATTCCAAATATTTTTCAATAAATTCTGTTAATCTTGAAAAAATTTCGTTTTTACATACAAAATGAAGGATAAATTTTAGGGGGATTGTATGGGAATGCTTGTTAAGTATCATTTGTATGCACCAGGACCTGTTGAGATACCACCAGATGTGCTAACCGAAATGTCAAAGCCAATATTTCATCACAGAACTTCACAATTTAGTGAAGTTTTGGTTAATGCTTGGGAAGGGCTAAAATATGTTTTCCAGACCAAGCAGCATGTGTTCATATTAGCTTCCTCCGGAACAGGTGCAATGAATGCAGCAGTAGAAAACACTCTATCTGAGGGTGATAAGGTAATTGTTCTAAGCTTTGGTAAGTTTGGAGAGAGATGGGGAAAGATAGCTAAAGCCTATGGTCTCAATGTAGTTACATTACAAAAAGAGTATGGTTATTGCGTTGAGCCTGATGAAGTAGAAAAAGCTCTAAAAGAACATCCTGATGCTAAAGCTGTTTTACTTCAGCACAGTGAGACTTCAACAGGTGTATCTTCTGACCTCAAGGAAATAGCTAAAATCGTATCAAAAACTGAAGCTATTTTGATAGTAGATGGAATAACTTCAGTGGGTTGCGATGAGGTAAAAATGGATGAGTGGGGTATAGATGTACTAGTAGCAGGTTCTCAGAAGTCATTTATGATACCTCCAGGTTTGTCATTCATAGCATTGTCCGAAAAAGCTAAAAAGTACATGGAGAAATCAAACTTACCGAAGTTCTACTTTGACCTCAGGGAAGAAGAGAAAGCACTAAAAGACAAAACCACTGCGTGGACTCCAGGAATCACATTAATAATGGCTCTCAACAAAGCTATTGAGCTAATGAAAAAGGAAGGACTTGAAAATGTCATAAAAAGACACACTGTAGTTTCAAAAGCCGTAAGGGAAGGTGTCAAGGCACTAGGACTAAAACTCTTCTGCAAGTACAGACTATTCTCAAAGGCAGTAACTGCCGTTGAAGTACCTGAAGGAATAGATGGGACACAAATACCAAAGTTGATGAGAAACAAGTACGGAGCAGAAATTGCAGGTGGCCAAGGTTCAATGAAAGGCAAGATATTCAGACTCGGACACTTAGGATATGTTGACAAAGGTGATGTGGTTGTGATGTTACAAGCTCTAGAGTTCACACTAAGAGAACTTGGCTACAAATTTGAACCAGGTGTAAGTTTGGCTGCTGCAAACAAGATACTATTCGAAGAATACGAGTTTTAATAAAAGGGGTTACCCCCTTTCTGAATTATTTAATCCGAGGGAATTCATACTTCTTAACCAATTCAACTTGATTATTACTTTGATTCTGGCTATTGGTATCAGGTGCTCGATTTTCTTGAGTGTTACTAGTGACATTGTCACTAGTAACATTGTCACTAGCAGTTTCAACTTGTTTCTTATCCTCCTCGAGTAAGAACTTGATAACCCTAGCCATCTTCTCATAAATCTCTTCAAGCCTTTTCCTATAGTTTGCTCTTTTGTAATAAACAAAAGCTTTTAATAACTTTTTATCTTGGTAGTAGTAATGGTCTCCAACTCTTATTAAGCCGTCTATATAGTTTGTTTGCAAAAATATTTTTGCTGCTTCTTCTATCTTGCCTTGGTTGAACAATTCGTTTCCCTTCCTTATTAACTCAATCCTTTCCTTGTCAGTCATACAAAAAACGGTAATTATGTTGAAACCTCAACAACCTTCTCAGGGTTGATACATATGTATATATCGTTAAGTTTCCTTATTACCTGAGAAACATACTCTTTGTTTATTTCACCTATTTCATCGGAAGAAGAAATGTCATTCGGTGTAGCGTCTATTACCCCCTCTATTCCATCAACCTTGAGTCCAAACTTCTTACCCCCCAAGTCAAGAACTATCAAATACTTCTTACCTTCTTTATTATCCTCTTCTATGCCAAACCTTTTTCTTAAGCTTATAACTGGTATTATCTCTCCTCTCAAATCAACAACACCTTCTATAAATTCATGAGTGTGCGGCACCTCTAAGTACTTTGGCATTACCATAACTTCTTGGACTTTTTCTATCTCAATAGCGTATTTCTGAGTGAAAACGTTAAAAGCAACAAACTTCATTATGCTACCTCCGCTATATTAGGAATTTCCCATATTCTCTCAAGCTGGTAATACTCCCTCAAAACGGGAGTCATAATATGAACAATTATATCATAAAAGTCCACCACCACCCAACCACTCTCAAAATTCAAATCCTTGCCAAATATTGTCAATTCCTTCTCTTTGGCAAAATTTAGCAAATCCTCGATAATAGCCTCCATCTGATATTTATTATCACTATTAGCTATAACCATGTAGTTAAATTCGGGTGTTACTTTAGAAACATCTATTACCTTGATATTCTCAGCCTTCTTTTTCTCTAAAATTTTTGTTATTTTCTTGACTATTGTTTTTAGGTTTGTTCTTCCTTTCCTAGGCATACAAATAATAATTAATAAAATCAACAGCAATTTTCAATAATAAACTCTCCAATCTTTCCGAAACTTTTATACATGAGAAAAATATTACTTTTGGCTATTTTGGTATTTTTGTTTTTTAACTTTGCCTGTAGTGATAATGTAAAGAAAAACGATGACCCATCAATAGACAAAAACTCAAAAGAAAGCCAAGAAATTCAGGTTGGCTCTTCAAAGTACACCGTAAAGAACATTTACTTACTCAAGGACAACGTAATTGAAAGGGGAATAAAGAACATACCGTTAGAACTAAGAGGGATAACCAACGGAATGATGATATTCGAAGACTCAAATGTAACAATAATATCTCTAAGTGAGCAAGAATCATTCAATAGCTCAACAAACACAGTAGTAGCTAAAATGGATGTTCTAAACTCTATATTCAGTAACCTCATTATCTACAAAGATGAGAAAAACAGTAATGAGGAGATTTTGAGAGACATAAATGTAACCAAGTTTCCAACAAACTCTATAAAACACCAAAGAAGTTACATAATCGAACTAAGCAGAGACAACAAAAGTTCGTATATTCTGATTTCAGAGTACAAAATAGATTATAGCGAATTAGAAGACACAATAATAGCAACATGGGAAGATATTTGCTGGGATAGAACAATATCAGTGAACATCACAGATAAATTTGCTAACCTGATGTTACAGAGGCTTAGAGCTCTCAGAACAAACAAATTCGTTTACTTCTAAGATGAATAAGAAGCTTTTCTTTATTGGTATATTATTATCACTTTTTAGCATCGGCGAAGCCGATGTTATAGAAAAAATATCAAACATCACGATAAATTGGACAGCACAGAAAATAACCATACAAGCCGAAATAGAAACTCCTAACTACCTCATGGGGAAAGGATACCAGGAGGAAATAAGAGAGTATAGAACGAAAATCAAAGAAAAAATAATACACGAACTGCTCAACGGAATAAACCAAATAGTTTTTGATGAAAATAGGCAAGTAGGAGATATATTTTCTGTTTTTCCGGAAAAAGAAACAAAACTCATCTCTTTGCTCATGAGGTCTAACCTCAAGGATTTTAGATACTATAACAAAAAAGTATATGCAGAGTACGAACTACCACTTTTTGGAAAAGATAGCTTATTTGAAATTCTTGTATTGCCAACAATTAGGCAGGATTATGCAAAATTTGTAGGTTTCTCCGAGCCTAAGGTATATACTGGGCTACTTATCAATGTTCAGAAACTTGACTTCAAACTTTCTTTGTCTCCAACAATAATCTCCGAGAACGGGGAAATAATACATTCATACGGTAATGTTAAAAACGGAAAGCCTCACATATACTATTTTGAAACCCTAAGAGATGCGGTTCACTCAGGGATATTCGGGGATAAAATATATTATCTATTCCCTAAAGAGATAGGCGGAAGGAACAAAACAAAGATTGTAATATCAGATTACGATGTCTATAGACTCCTATCAACTGAAGAAAACTTCAGGATATTCGAAGAAGGTAAGGTAGGAATAATAACTAGAGAATAACTTTTTTCCTTTCTTCTTTACTTAATTTGTCAGCGATAAATGTAGGAAGAGGTATTCTGTATTTACCGTTAAAAGTCAATCTCTTCACAATCTCAACAGATTTCTCAAGGTTTATATAGTTTCCAACAGAGACGAAAATTGGCTTTGTACTTACCTTAGTCCTAATAACTTTACCAATAACTTCATTTGTGACAGGGTCAACTAAGTCGGTAGTTGCGTTCAACTCATTAAGCGGGTCAATATAACAGCCATAGAGCAAAGATTTAGCGCAACCTACAGTTGGCTTTTCTAGTATCACCCCCAGGTGAGTAGCAATTCCTGCTCTCCTGGGATGAGCAACCCCCTGCCCGTCAACTATGAAAAGATCCACATTGACACTTAGTCTGTTTATAGAATCAACAATAAGCGGTACCTCTCTAAAAGCAAGAAAGCCCGGAATATAAGGGAAACTTACCTTACTTACGGTTACGACCTGCTCAAGGATATCCATAGTTTTAAAATCAAAAACAACAAGGACACAGATACCTATATCTCCTTTATAGCTCAAGTCTACACCAGCAACAACATTCAATAAAGAAATATCAATATCCCTAAACTCAATGAGCTCTCTCACCAAGTACTGAACATTTTTACACTCGTATATGTTCTTAGCTGATAAAGTCTTATTCAAAATCTCAAAATTCATACTACTTAAATATATTTTTAAAGTCATGGTGATTATTTGTCAACAGTCTATTGGGATTAAGGGAGGTGTTAGCCTCAATTTCTTTTGTTGTAAAGAAAAGGAAAAGAGAATTAAAATTTATTTTCTATGAAGTATAAAGTTACAGTTTTTTTGAAAGAAAATGTTTTTGACCCGCAAGGTAACTCAATTCTTAGAGTTCTGCACAACTTAGGCTATAATGATGTCACCAACTTAAGAGTTGGTAAGGTATTCTTTATTGAGACAAACGGCAACAGCAAAGAGTTAATAGACAAGATAGCTTATGAGATATTATCGAATCCAGTAATTGAGAAGTACACTATTGAGGAATTGAATGGCTAAGGGGGGCAATATGGATTACAAGAGTACCGTTAATTTACCTACTACTTCTTTTCAAATGAAAGCCAATTTGCCGCAGAGAGAACCTGAGTTTGTTAAGTTCTGGCTAGAGAATAAAATTTACGAAAAAGCTTTATCCAAGAAGGATAGAGCTAAAACGTTTATCCTACACGATGGTCCTCCTTATGCTAATGGGCATATACATGTTGGGCATGCGTTAAACAAAATCCTCAAAGATATTGTAGTCAAAGACAAACTGCTAAGTGGTTATTACTCTCCATTCGTTCCTGGGTGGGATTGTCATGGTTTACCGATAGAACTTCAAGTAACTAAAAATTTGGGTCCTAAGGCTAAGCAAACCCCAGCTAAGGAGATAAGAAAACTAAGTAGGGAATACGCTGAAAAGTTCATAAAGATTCAAAAAGAAGAATTCATAAGGCTCGGTGTCTTCGGTGATTGGGAAAGACCATATATAACGATGTCAAAAGAGTACGAAGTAAAAATCGCTAAGCTCTTAATAGAGCTTGACAACAAGGGATATGTATATAAGGGATTTAAACCAATTCATTGGTGTTATCACTGTGGTACTGCACTAGCTGAAGCAGAAATAGAGTACTATGAAAAGGAATCACCATCAATATATGTAAAGTTCCCTGTGGTAGAGAGTAGTACCAAAGTTGATGGTGATTTGTTTGTGTTAATATGGACAACAACTCCTTGGACACTACCAGGCAACACTGCCTTAGCCTTTAGTGAAGATCTTAGGTACTCTATAATAAGCTTTGACGGTAAAGAGTATTACATAATGGCATCATCGCTAGTAGAGGAATTAGCTTCTAAGCTAGGTAAGCAGGTTAAATTCTCAGAGAACATATCAATAGAGGATATAAAGAAACTTAAGGTTAAGCATCCTTTCATTGACAGAGAATCAAAAGTCGTTTTTGGTGAACATGTTACATCTGATACAGGTACAGGAATAGTTCACACTGCACCGGGGCATGGTACAGAAGACTACGAGGTTGGAATAAAGTACAATTTACCTATATTATCCCCTGTTGATGATGAAGGTAAATTTACAGATGAAGTTGAAAAATGGAAGGGAATTGAGGTTTTTGAGGCAAACAAGCATATTATAGATTACCTAAAGGAAATAGGCATGTTACTACATGTTGAGAACTATAGGCACCAGTATCCACACTGCTGGAGATGTAAGAACCCAGTAATATTTAGGACAAAACCACAATGGTTTTTTGATGTCAATAATCCTGAAATAAAGGAAAAGGCAATTCAAGGTATAAATAGTGTAAAGTGGATACCGGAATGGGGTAAGGTTAGGATAGAAAACATGGTTAAAAATAGAACAGACTGGTGTTTGTCGAGACAGAGGGCTTGGGGAGTGCCAATTCCGGCGATAGTCTGTAAAAAGTGTGGGACTGTTCACCTCGGGGGTAAATGGGGTGAATACATAATAAAAGTGTTTGAAAAAGAAGGTATTGATGTTTGGTTCGAAAAATCCATAGATGAGATAGTTGGTTCTAACTTCAAGTGTGAAAAATGTGGAAGCACTGAATTTGAAAAAGAGATGGATATAGTTGACGTTTGGTTTGACTCGGGAGTCAGTAGTTTTTGCGTTTTGGAGGAGCGAGAAGAATTATCGTGGCCAGCGGATTTGTACTTGGAAGGGTCGGATCAGCATAGGGGGTGGTTCCAGTCTTCACTTTGGGCTTCAGTTGGCTTAAGGGGTGTGCCACCTTATAGGCAGGTCTTAACGCATGGGTTCGTTTTGGATGAGCTAGGCAGAGCAATGCATAAATCTTTGGGGAATGTTGTTTCTCCTCTTGATGTTATAAAGGACTACGGCGCAGACATTTTAAGGCTATGGGTAGTGTCAGAAGATTACACAGAGGACCTAAGGATTGGTTCGCATATACTTGAAAAAGTTGTAGATGCTTACAGAAAGATTAGAAATACATTTAGATATATGCTTGGTAATCTCTATGACTTCACTAAGGATGATACCGTTGAGTATAGCAAACTTACAGATGTTGATAAATGGATTCTTGATAGACTTTACAATCTTGTTGTTAGTGTGAGAAAAAGTTACGAAGGATACAATTTTAATAAAATATTTAGAGAAATCTACAATTTCTGTAATGTTGACTTGAGTGCCTTTTACTTTGATGCAATGAAAGACAGGCTTTACACCGGCAAAAAGGACGGACTAAAGAGAAGGTCAACACAGACAGCAATGTACTATATTACTAGCCATCTAGTCAGGCTAATAGCACCGATTTTGTCATTTACAGCTGAAGATGTATGGCAAAACTTTTTCAAGGATAAAGAGGGTATAGAATCAGTTTTCCTAACAGAGTACGAGGAACCATTGAAAGAATGGGAAAATGAAAGTGTAAGAGAAAAGTTTGATACAATACTTAAGGTAAGAGAAAGTGTACTGAAAGCTCTAGAAGTAGCAAGGAGAGAAAAACTAATAAACTCTTCACTAGAAGCTAAAGTGATTCTTGAAATTAAAGACGAAAACACGAAGAAAGTTTTAGAAGAATACTCAAAGGATTTATGGGAACTGTTCATAGTTTCACAAGTTGAGATTTCAGCTGTTGATAGCAGCATCCTTAAGAACGAAGAAGAAGGAATTAGAGTAGGAGTAGTAAGAGCAGAAGGGCAGAAATGTGAAAGGTGTTGGGTCTATTCACCAACAGTTGGAAAAAGTGAAAAACATCCAACGATTTGCAGTAAGTGTATAGAGGCTATAGAAGGGTAAAAAAATAAAAGGGAGCCTTGACGGCTCCCTTTAGGTTTACGATATCTTTATCTTTGTCTCTTTGGATACTTTCTCTTTCGGTATTTTGATTTCTAGTACGCCATCCTTGTATTCAGCTTTAGCCTGGTCACTCTTTACATCAACTGGAAGAGGTATAACCCTCTCAACTTTTCCGTAGAACCTTTCAAGTCTGTGAATATTCTCTCTCTTTTCCTCTACTTCTTCTTTCTTTTCAGCCTTTATGTGCACGAAGTTGTCCTTAACCGTTATTTCAATGTCTTCTTTCTTGACGCCTGGAATTTCAGCCTTTATCACTACATCTGTGTCAGTTTCGTACAAGTCGATAGCAGGCATAAACACAAACTCTCTTTCACTTATTGGACCAAAGAATTCATCAAATATCCTATCAAATTCCCTTCTTACTCTCTCAAGCTCAGAAATTGGTGACCAAATACTTAATCCCTTTCTCATAGCCACACCCCCTTTTCCCAATACAAATATACCAAAAAATTTTTCAATAGTCAAGTCCTAGATATTTTATTTACTAATATCAAAGGTTCATTTGTTTACATAAGGTAGTTTTTACCTAAGCAGAGAATTTACTTACTGTTGTACATTCACCAAATATGATGGTGCGGAATAGTACATAGCTGATAGTTGGTGCTTATTAGCACTTTCTTATTCTAAATTTAAGAAACAGGCACTAGCCTGTTAGGAAACAGACATGAGCCTGTTGAATTTTTCAACACTCTTCTGATTTTATTGACAAGGAAATTTGATATTAGTTAAAATAAATTGTGTAGGGGTTATTTTTAACCTAGTTAGAACCGATAATTGTGGGGGTGTTTTATGGGTGATTTTAAGAAGGAGCTAAAGGAAAAGGTAAAGCATTTTTGGTATGAGTTGAAGAGGTGGGTGAAAATAAAGAATGCTGATATTCAAAAGTGGGGACATGAGAAACTAACTATAATGTTTGTTCCTCACTCTGAGAAAAGAGTGTTGACTATTCATATTTCTAACTTTGCGATGCTCTTCATACTTCTGACTGTTGCTGTCATTGTTATTACTTCCATTGCTGCTGTGTCAGGTAAGAAATCAGCCGACCAAAAACTCGTTAGGCTTGAAAGAGAAAATCAAATAAAACAAGAGTATATAGACACGTTTATAAACAATGTCAACTTGCTCAAGAATAGGTTCGCAAGCTTCAGAATGGATGTTAGCAGGATTTTTTCATATGTAGCTTCCCAACCAATTGACAATCAGATTGAATACCCTACGAAGGAAGATGAAAGCACTAACTCTTCATCAAGTATTGAAAATACAATATTTGCTAAACCTTCTGAAATAGATGATTTGTATAGGCTCAGGAAGGAACTTGAGATCTACAAGATTCAAATGCAGAAATTTGCAGAATTTATTGAGAAATCAAAAGACTTCGTCAACTCAGTTCCTTCAATATGGCCTGTCAAAGATGGTGGTGGGCATATAACTTCAACATTTGGCTATAGAAGGGATCCTCTCTTAAATATTCCTAAATTCCATTCAGGTGTTGATATAGCGTATTGGCCGGGAATGCCAGTAGTAGCTACAGCTGACGGTGTAGTTGTTTCAGCTGGATGGCAAGGGGGATATGGGAAAGTTATTAAAATACAACATAAGTATGGTTTCATGAGCGTATATGGGCACTTAATGTCAATATATGTTTCAGAAGGACAAAGGGTTAAAAAAGGTCAAGTCATAGGAGCCATAGGTATGTCAGGTAGAGCTACGGGATATCACTTACATTATGAGGTAAGAATAGGAACTGAGGTTGTTAATCCAATGCCATACCTATCGATAAGGCTCTTTTAATGTTAAAGCTTCTAATAGAGCCATATTGTGAACTGTGTGGAAGAGAATTAGCTTACAGTGAGCTAGAAACAGGTATATGTGAAAATTGTATTAATGAAATTAAATTTTTGGACTTAGATAATTCCTGTGTGAAGTGCTCACTTCCGGAGGTGGGTGAGAATTGCCCATATTGTAGGGATCTCAGCTTCGTTTTTGAAAGGAATTTCTCATTATTTGATTACAAAGGTAGCATTAAAAATATCTTCTTCGAGATTAAGTTCAACCAGAGTAAAGAAAAAACAAAAGTTTTCCATAGGTTACTTGAAAAACTTGACATAGAGGAAATTATCGGCATGAAAATAGACCTCATAGTACCGGTTCCAAGCTCACCGCTTGTATACTTCAAAAGAGGATTTAACTTGGTAAATGAGATGTTTAAACCAATTTCTAGTAAATGGGGTATAGAGTTTTTGGAAGTATTGGGTAGGAAATTTTTCTATAAGTCTCAGAAAAAATTATCTAAGTCTGAAAGGGCAAAAGAGATAGCTAAGCAATTCTTCGTTAGGAAGAAAGTTGATTTGAGCAATAAAGTTGCACTGATAGTTGATGATGTGTTTACAACAGGTAATACAATAAACACCTGTGCTACACTATTGAGATCCCTCGGTGTCCTAAAAGTGTACTCGCTCACGTTGTTTAGAGCAAATCTGATTTAGTAGGCACCTTCGGATTTTATTACTGCTGGAATTGTCTTGAGTATTATAACTATATCCAACCAAAATGACCAGTTCTCTACATACCATATATCAGTTTTAACTCTGAAGTCGTAGTCTTTTTCGTTTCTACCTAAGACTTGCCACAGTCCAGTTATACCGGGAGTAACAAGGTAATAATAGTACTTTCCTTCTTCTCTGTAATACTTCTCTATTTCTTCCTTTGTTACTGCTCTAGGTCCCACGATACTCATTTCGCCTTTGAGTACATTAAAAAATTGTGGGAACTCGTCTAAGCTCAGTTTTCTTATAATCTTCCCTATCTTGGTTATTCTGGGGTCATCTTTTAGTTTTCTGTATTTTTCCCACTCTTCCCTCTTAGCTGGGTCCTTCTCTAGTATTTCTTTAAGTCTTTCGTCAGCATCCTTATACATACTTCTAAGCTTGTAACAGTAAAATTCTTTCCCTCCTTTACCCACCCTTCTAGCTTTGTATATTGGCCACCCAGGTGACTCAAGAACTATCAATACCGAAAGAATAAGCAAAATGGGGAAGGATAAAATCAGGGCAAACAAACTGAACACGATATCAAATGACCTTTTTATAAATCTATTTACGGGAAGAAGTAAGTTGTTCCTTATTGATATGAATGGGATATCATGAGACATTACGAACAACATTTCACTATTCAAAAGGGGCAGTTCGCCAATGTTAGGTATGAAGTATGTTTTTCTGACTACTGAGTGAAGCTTTGATACAACCTTTGATAGAAATTCTTCATTTGCTCTTTCTAATGCTATTATGACTACGTCAACGCTCTTCAATTTACCTATTCTGGAGACGATTCTTTCTATCTCATCATTATTAAAATTTTTCAAAAACACTATTGACTTTACGTGTATAAGCAGGAACTTATTACTTCTTAAAGCATTCATGACTAATTCTCCTAACTCCCTCGAATCAACTACTAATATGGCTCTATAGGAGAGTAAATCAGATTTATAAAGTAGCACTTTAGCTATTCCTCTTAATGTTATGGCTATAGGAATAAAAGCCAAAGAAGTCAAGGCTAGGAAAAACCTTGTATCAAATCCATACCACCCACTTATGTATGATATAGCCATAACTAGCAAGAAGCTAAGAAATCCTACGCTAATAATTCTCCTAAATTCTTCCCAGAAAGTATATGTTGAAGTGTACAACTTATAAAAAGCCATTAATGAGATAAAAATTATCCAAATCCAAGAAGGCCAGAATGGACCAATGAGATATGGGAAATTGTCAGGAAAGACTAGTACATTGATGTTACCTAAAAACCTTCTAAAGAGAATTGAAACATAGTTCGCAAAGTATATAGATAGTATATCGACAAAAACAAAAATAATAGACCTTATAACTGACCTTACATTAGCCATGAAGAAATTTTAAATGTTACGCACCAAAAGATGAAAAACTTTTTTCGTTTTTGTGTTTCACAACCTTATTGCCAGTATCGTCATGTCATCTAGGATTTCGCCATCTTCTCCAAACTTTTCTATTTCTTGTGACAAATTAAATATAAGTTCATTCGGGTGAATGTCATTAGAGAGGTACTTTTTCAGAATTTTCATCAATCCTTCGTATCCGAGTTGTTCACCTTCTCTGTTGGTTACGGTGAGGATTCCGTCAGTTGGAATAATCAGGTAGTCACCTTGATTGAACTGTATGAACGAGGAATAAACTTCTATTCTTTCTAACAATCCTAGTATAGGAGTTGTAGAAGATATATAAAAGAATTCTTGTGAATTTGAGTCCCAATATAGTACATCTATATGTCCGCAGCTAGCATACTTTATTTCGTTTTTCTTTTTGTCAATCAGAGCCAAAAACATCGTTGAGTATCTACTTGTTTCTCTTAAAATTGAATTGAAATCGCTATTTAGAGTTTTGACTAGGTGCTCTAAATTTATTTCATGAGTAACTATGTTCTTCAGTATTAGAGTTTTAAGCATAGCTGAAATTATACCCGCTGGTATTCCGTGTCCCGAGATATCTGATACATATACAAGATGTTTTGTCTCTGAAAGTTCTATTATGTCAAAGAAATCCCCTCCAACTATAAGAGCTGGCTTGAAGTACTTGTCAAACTCCAGGTGCTTTATGTCTTTTTTGGAGGGTAGAAGCTTATCTATTATCCCTTTAGCAACAAGTATTTCGTCAACAATTGAATGATAGAGTTGTGAGAATTTCTTATTTTCCTCTAGTAGTTTTTCCCTAAGGACAAAAGTGTAATTTAATTTCGGATAGAAAACAGATAGTGATGATAGGGTTAAGAAGAGATAGGGAAGTATAAAATGACGGTAGAAAATAGATAAAAAAGAGATCAGTAGAAGCCCAGCTAGGAAAATCATAAAAACTTTATAGCTAAAGAAAAACATGTTTTCAGTAACTTCTTTGTTTTTATAAGCAATATCTGCGAAGAGAAGTATTAAGTTAAATAAAATGCCCAAAGATAAGACAAAAAATGTGAGTTCAAATTTCCCGAATATGAGAAACGGTAGAGAAACAAAAGGAAAGGTTCCTAAAAAATAGTACTTCCTTCCGAATATAATACCCTCAACTATGGATATGGATAAGGTAGCAGTCAGTATACCAATTGTAAGAAAATACGATTCCAAGAGGCTAATGTTATAAACAAATAAGCCAACAGATGAAAAAAACAAAGAAATAGCAAGAACAGCTACTATACTATTTGAGTAATTTGCTGGTAAGTCTCTATAAATGCTGTATGTGAGTGAGTTATGTACAAGAATGAAGAATATAATACCCGTGAGAAAAGAGGAAACGAGTAGAGCATAATCCATGTGCCGGGAACGGGACTTGAACCCGTACGCCCTTGGGGGCATGGGAGCCTGAATCCCACGCGTCTGCCAATTCCGCCATCCCGGCTTTATTCTTTATCTTTGCTTTCTTTATCTAATTTACCTAAAATGACATTTTTTATGTTCTTAGAGCTCTTCATAGCTTCAATGTTAGCCTTCTGTATCTCATCAAATACTTCCTTTCTGTATATTTTGAGTTCAGGAGGAGCAGTTATTCCTATTTTAACAGTATCGCCTTTTATGGCCAGTATCTTTATCTCTATGTTATCACCTATTATTATGCTCTGTTCCTCCTTCCTTGAAAGTACTAACATTTTTACCCCTTGTTAGTTATGTCATACTTTGTAGTGTATTCTGGAACTTTTGACACTGCCTGAACACCTAAGTTTTTTTTCGTATTTATTACCAAAGGTCCCAGCAAATTTGCCGTTATATTTTTCGTCTCAAGAGAAACATTCAAAATAACCAAAACCATCACATCTTCTTCATTTTCCATTTCTATAAGCTTCAAATCGTCTTCATAAACATCCAAAACGTAATCTGGTTTGAATGTGTAAGGATTTGTCACTATGAAACACAAATCAGGGTCCTCTATTGATTGTAGCCAGTAAACCATAGAGTTTTCTTCAAACTCTATCAGTACATACCTTTTGTTATTCTCTAACCCTATCAAACCTTTAGGGAAAGTTATGATATGGTCTTCCTGTATCTCCAATTCTCCGAAGTGCTTTGATAATATTTTCATGTCAACTTTAAGTATATAAATATGTACAACGACTTTTCAAATCGTTAAGATTGTTCTAACAAATTAAATCTTGACAGGTTGGACCTGAGCAGGTTGGACCTGAGAATGTAATCAACTTATGAGGCTTTGCTTTTTAGGCTATCTACAAGGAGGGTAGGTAGGACTCTTAAAACAATGTGCTAAGTAGCACACTGTGCTAAGTAGCAATTTTAGAAAAAGCTAAAAGCTTTTTTCTAAAATTCAACCTTACCGATTTCAGAGTTAATTAAGTTTATGAATTCGTCTATCCCCTTACTTCCGATATCACCCTTGTCTCTGGATCTTACGGAAACAGTATTACTTTCTTCTTCTTTTTGTCCAACAATCAACATGTATGGTATTTTTTCCTCTTGTGATTTTCTTATTTTGTAGCTCAATCTTTCGTTATCTTCGTCAACCTTACT
>JAPYWX010000009.1 GCA_028276145.1 Spirochaetota bacterium | reverse complement strand
AGAAATCTTAAAAACTACTCCACTTCTTGGGTTAATTTCTGTTTTTATATCAAATCCTTGATTATTTGTCTGTACTATGTAATTGTCAACCCTACCACCTAAAGTGAGTAAGAGTAAATCATTAAATAATGGTAGCTCCCATTGTGCATAAGCGCTAAACTTCGTCCAAGAAGACTCATTATTGGTAGTTACTTCTGGGTGCTCAACTATGTTCGTAGCAGAAACAGGACCACTAACTATGGTAGACCAATCAATCCTATTCCAGGAGGCAGAAATTCCATCCAGCCTATCAAAGAATACACCGGCTGTTATTCTGTTCTTTTCAGAGAAGAAGTATTTTAACTGTGCTTCAAATTGATACTTCCTTGAACCTGGAGACTTCAGGTTAGAATAAAACCCTCTCCACAACTCTATATCAGCTCTAGAGATATTTGTTACTATATTTGTTGTAGCATTACCATTGGAATCAACTGAATATATTTCAGGTACCTGGGTATGATTACCCCATAGATAGTCTTGATAGAATCTAGCTTCTACCTTTAGATTGAGTTTGGAAGGTATTAGGTAATCTTCAAAGCCTAAAAATGCTATTCTCTGGTCTCTCCCATCAAGATCACCTGTGTATATCCACTGAACATCTTGAACACCCCTACCATCAATCTGATAATTATAAATAGCTCCAAGATAGAATGGGCCATAACTCAACTTTGCGTAAAGATACCTATCATACCCCGTGTCATCATAATCCCACATTGTGTAGTCAGGTCTTCTATTGGTATTCTGAATTTGTGGAGCGTAAATATAGTATTCCTTTACCTTATCATAGAAGTTTGGACCATCCGTCAGTAAAACTCTACCGAAAATCTTGTACTTGAAGTTACCTATAGAACCACCCAATAGCACAGAAGGAACTATAGTGTTATAGGAACCGAACTTAACACCAGCTCTCAATCCGTTTATTTCGTTTTCGTTGTAGGTAACCAAGTTGATTATACCGCCAACAGCATTAGCACCATAAAGAGCAGATGCTGGCCCCTGTATAACCTCTACCCTTTTGATAAAGAAGAGAGGGTAATTGTGACTTATGAAAGATTCACCGGCGATATTGTTATTCATCTCAAGGCCATCAAGAAGCACTATAGTGGTATCAAATGCCCCGATGAAACCCCTCTGACCACCAAAGAGGAAGAATTCAGGATCGTAGATATCTACGCCTGGAACATACCTAAGCAAATCACCTAACTCTGTCATTCCCAAAATCTTGAGCTGTCTGTCGTCATAAGTATACACCGTAGCAGGTGCCTCAGAAACAGTTTGAACATTTTTAGTAGCAGCTACTACTATGCTTTGCTCAATCTTGAAGAACTCTTCCTCAGTTATCTGCGCAAATCCAAGAGGTACTAGCAAAATTGTTATTAGCAAAATTATCAAGCTTAATCTATACATACACACCTCCTTTAAGATATTTTTTTCTCAATAACTAACAAAGTATAATCATCTTTAGGTGGCACACCTTCAGCAAAATCTTCTATTTTACTTAGCAAGAAACTTAAGAACCTTTTTCCGCTAAATCCTTGCCTATGCCCTTCTAAAACCATCTCTTTGAACCTCTCAAGCCCTAACTCTTCACCTTTCAGATTTCTCCTCTCAACTATACCATCTGTATAAACTATTAACCTATCTCCTTCCATTAACTCAAAACTCTCGGTACTTGCTATATAGAGATTATCATCAAGTATACCAACTATTGAACCTTCTGTTTCTTTTATAGTTTCAAAAGTTTCGGTTGCACTTCTATAAAGAATTGGTAAATGATGTCCCCCTATTGAATAGCTCATTGTACTTTCCTTTTCTAAAACTCCTAAAAATATGGTAAGGTAGTTTGCCATAAACTGAGAAGACACATCAGAGTTTATTATTCTAAGTCTCTTATTCAAACTCTCAACTATCTCATGAGGTTCCTGTGTCTCAAATGCTATGTTTAATACCGAGATTTTTAGCATTGTTGTTATCAAAGCCGCAGGTATACCGTGTCCAGAAACATCGGCTACATAGAACAATAGCTTATTACCAGGTATGGGGAAAATGTCAAAGAAGTCACCACCTATCTTTTCCATGGGCTGTGAAAAACCTATTATTGTATAATCTCTCCACTTGTAACCACTGTTGGGCATTATTCCTTTCTGTATCCTACTAGCGAAATCTAACTCCATCTGTATTATCCTATCTTTTTCTTTAAGTTTCTCATAAGCCTCTTCTAACTCCTTTGTTCTCTGCCTAACTAACTCCTCCAAGTGTTCACTATACTCTTTTATACTTCTTCTCATCTCATCAAATGTCTGTGCTAATATTCCTATCTCATCCTTACTACTTATTTTTATTTGATAATCAAAGTTCTTCTTACCAAACTCTATAGCAGCATCTTTAAGCTGAAGTATGGGTCTAGAAAAACTTCTAGCAAAAAACAAAGTAAATATCATCCCCAATATAATGAACAAAATAACCACAAGAACAGATATAAGAATATTACTAACAACGCTCTGCACCAAGTACTTAGTAGTAAATCCTAACTTCAGAAAGTAATTGACTTCAGGCGAAATTTCTATGGCCATTAAGATTTCTATAACATCTTCATTACCATAATTTACCTCTCTTATCTTTATCCCCTTTTCAGTTATACCATAAGAATTTGGGTCGATCAAAGAAACAACTTTATACTTAACCTCTTTACCTCCACTCATCTCAAGTATCTCATCCTTTGCCAATATCCTTTCACCTTTATTATCCTCAAGTACACCATAAACAATTTCCTTATCGTTGACTACGCTATCCTCTATAGCTCTCTGAACTTCGAAGAACTGAAAACCAGCAATATAGTTAGCCGAAAGACTACCTATACTTTTTGCCAAAAGAACGCCTTTTTTTATGAGCGAAGCCTTCATCTCCGAAGAAGATCTGTATATAAAAACAACACTTATAACTGCCGTTATAACTACAACTATTGAAGATATAACCAAAACTAGTTTAGTCCTTATATTCATGTTTTCAAACATATTTTCCCCCTTTTGTTAATTATTCAATTACTTTATCAATTGAACCAAGCATGAATTCATTAACGCCAAACTTCATTTTACCAAGGTATTTTTTGTTTATAGCCGTATATGTACCAACCGGTGGCACAATCCCTATATTTGATGGCATTTCTTTATCTTCTAAAATCTTTCTGACCATTATGCCCAACTGAGAACCTATACTAGGGTAACTGAGCGATACACTAAAAAATCCTCCAGCTATAACGAAATTCTCAGAAAAAACAACATTAGGTATATAACTCTTCAAAGACTCTTGCAAAAAGAATGAAATATTTTCTTTATCCAAAACCATGGTATCAGGAACCATCCAAATTAAATCACTTTCCTTACTAGCTGAATAGAAGGCTTTTTTAAATTCACTTGGTGACGACACTACATATTGCTTTAACTCTATTCCTATACCTCTCAAGGTGGCTACGTCACCTTCTAAAAATTCTTTGTAGTACTTTTCACTACATATAACCCCAACTTTTGACACATTTGGAATAAGTGCCTTCAAATTGTAAAAAACAGATTCCGAAGGCAAAACAACAGACACACCAGCTACATTTTTGTACTTATCAATACCAAACTTTTTATAGTCAATGACCATACTAAAAACTATAGGAGCATTAACCTTCCCCACTACAGCCTCCAAGGCCATACTACCAATGGTAACAACAAGGTCTACTTTTTTTGACAATACTGCACTAGCAACTTCACCTAAATACTTTCTATCCCCTTTGAAATTAACTACAAAATAATTGTAATCCCCCTGTACTGAATTAATAAATTCATTCTTAACATCATTGAAGCTAGGTATCTCATCTGAAATAAGAATCAATATATTTTTCTTTCCATTGTTAGGGAAAGAATACTTCTGAAAATCCTCAAAACTTTGAGCAAAACCATAAGTTGATATACTCAAAAGAACCAATAAAATAAAAATATACTTCTTCATACCATCCCCCTCATCTAAGTTTTGACAAAATTTTCTCATCATCAAATACACTATCAAAGCCCATTATAGTCAAAAGTTCCTTAGCAGTAGACAAAACATTCAGTACTTTTCCTTTATCTTTTTCATTTCCCCACCTAGTTATGCAAACAACGGGATTATATATACCTTTCGTCGAGAAAACAAATTTTAAATTTTGGAAACTTGTAGGATCTATGGCTTTAAAGATTTCTAAGCTATCTTCTGAAACCATAGCACCATCCGCCTGCCTAAACTTAACAGCGAGTAGAGCATCCAAATCTTTAGGCACCTTTAGCAACCTAAACCTTATACCTCCACCAATCGTGTAAACAGCTTCTTCAAGCGAAGATGAAATAACTTTACCATTAAGTGAATCCAGGTCACTGTACAAAAACGAAACTATTTTCTTTTGATAAACATACTTTCCTTTTCTTACAAGTATGCCAATAGGTTCTAACGAAAAAGCTTCTCTTTCTCTTAGATAGACCAAAGAGTTGATTATAACGAAATCAGGTTTAAGGTCCATCGCAGCTCTGAAAGATTTTTCATCAGCAGCAGCAATAAACTTAATTCCAATTGCACCAAAAACTTTATTACCTTGAGCATTTATATCAAATATTCTCCTTATATTACCATCAGGATCATAGTAAACTACAGTTTGAGCAAATATTCCAGAAACAGCAATAAATATCGCAAAAGCAACTAACACAACTTTCTTCACCATATAGCCACCTTCTAACTTTATTAAATTATCAAAAATCACTTTTTGAAAATCAACAGTTTTTGTGCTTCATAGCACTTTGTGCTTAATAGCACTTTCTCAATTAAGTGCCTTAAGCACTTCTGGAGAGTGTAAAGAGGCTAAGTCTCTAAGAGGCGATGCTTCTCTACAATTAATTAGAGTGGCTGGGTGCTTAATAGCACTTTGCGCTTAACAGCACCTTTTTAATTAAGTGATTAACAGAAAATTGTGCTTAAAGCATTCTTTATCATAGAAAAAATGTACGGGGTGTTGGGATGCATAGTATCCAAACATTTAGAAAAGGGTGGGGGCTTAGTAGCACCTTCTTAATTAGGTGCTTAAAGCACCGTGTGCTTAAAGCACTTGTGCCTAAGGTACTTTGTGCCTAAGGCACTTAAAGAATCTTGATTTGTAAAAAATCAGGCTTAGCCTGTTTTTCAAAACAATCAACTCATTTTGAAATTTTCAACTTTCTGATTTATCTTATTTATATAAGGAGGAGCTTATGAAAAAAGAGAGCATTATTTTGGTATCAGCGATTTTAGCGTTCAGCTTAGGATTATTTGGGTGTCCTGGGCCAAAGCAAGAACCAGTAAAAGGTCCACAGGGTCCACAACCCCAACCTTCAAAAGTAAGGTACGAAATAATCCAAGACCAGCAGAGTGCCTTTACTGGCACAACTATGCCATTACCCGAATGGGTGATGACAGCACTACAAGGTAACCTTCTTCAGTATGGAACTGATGAAACTGGCAAAAAGGTTGTTTACTTCGTTGTGATAGAAAAGCAGAAGAACCTTGACCTCGCTAAGAACAACGCAAAACTAAATGTCAATGCTAGAATTGCAGAATCAATTCAATCATTAGTAACATCAGAAGCAGCAAAAGTATTTGAAGGCGACCAAGAAACTTATGCACAATACATTCAGGGAGCAATAGGACTCTTAGCTAAGAATGTAAGAGTGTCAGGATTGGTTCCAGTCAACGAATATTGGGCAGAGCTTCAAGAATATGTAGGTGATTCACCAAGGGATAGGTTCTATAGCTATGCAATAAGGTATAAGATGGATCTAGATACCTATAACAAAATGCTATCAGGTGCATGGGAACAAACAAAGCAACAGAAACCTGATATACCAGAGCAAGCAAAGAAAAAGATGGACGACCTCATAAAGAAAATGAGTGAAGAATATTAATCTAAAAAGGGGCTCACGCCCCTTTTTTCTTGGAGGATTAAATGAAGAAAGTTTTTCAAACTTTTTGTTTTTCCGTTTTTATAATTTCTTTGTCATTATCAACATTCGCTCAAAATCTGCCAGATTGGGTATCAAAACCTGTATTTAAAAAAGGAAATGATATTTACTACGTTGGAATGGGAATAGATAAAGACAAAGTGCTAGCAAGAAACAAGGCAATAGAAGACATAAAATCTAGAGTTGTTGAAAGTATTCTCGTAGAGATAACTAGCGATGTCAAAAGAGAAATGCTAATAACTTCAGACCAAGAAAATACAGAAGTGGTGAACAAATTGACCTCAGAAGTAGGCACTAAAGGTAAAGCCAGAATATTCGTACCAACACCTGAAAGTGAATACTCATTTCAAGATAAATCTGGTAATTATGTAGTGTACCTACTCGTTAAGTACCCTGAAGACAAAATAAAAGAAGAGAGAGCAAGGATTGAACAAATTTACAAAGATATGATAAGGTCCGTAGATAAATTTTTAGAGGAAGGAGAAAATTACGCAAAAGAAGGTAAATTAATAAATGCTGTAATATCTTACACTATCGCTGCAAGGAACGCTATTAATGTAGAAGAAAGGAAGATGAACTATCCAGAGATAATAAAAAAGATGGAAGACATATTGTCCAGAATCTCAATTGAGGTTTTAGAAGGAAACAATAAAACTGTGAGTATTGGTAGTTCCGGTGAAATAAAATTTGGTGTTTTCTACAATAGTGAAGGTAAAAAAATACCTGTAAGAGATGTAAACCTTATATTTAGAGTTGTTGAAGGAGGAGCGGAAATAAATACCTTTGGAACAACCGATGAGAATGGCATAGCAATATGTAATGTAAACAGAGTAGTAAGATTTGAAAACAAGAAACTCTCAATAAAGGCATTCCTAAACATTGATTTCTCGAGCTTAGCAACAATAAACCAAGATACTAGAAGAGACGCTTCAAAACTTATCGGTAAATCAAGATTAATACAAGCAGAAGCTACTTGGTACATGAATGTAGCAAAAGCCAATAAAGCCACTATAATAGCTTTTGTAGAGAAAAACGGAAACTATTCCTATGACTCAACTCTATCATCTTCACTTCTAAATTACATCCTAAAGAAGGGATATAAAGCTTCTAATGTACAATTATCAAAGAAAATTTCAAGCCCATCGTACGAAAGCATTTCTAGCTCTGTGAAAGGCTTAACAGTAGTCTTGGTTAAGGTATCCGAACCTGATGAAAAAGAAATAGATTTTGGCAGCGAAAAAGTTAAGAGGGTAACTTCCTTGATAACAATTGAAGTTTACGATGAAGATGGCAATTTAATAAATTCTGAAAACTTCGAAGCAAAAGCTAGCTCTAGAGAAAACCTATTGTCTAACTTACCTAGAAATATAGGACAGAAAATAGAGGAAATGACATTCTAAATCTCTACCTTCTTGGATATTATTTTCCATTGCTCATCAAATTTCTTTAAGAGGTACATGATGTACCTCCTCGCTTCATACTCTCTAGTACCCTTAACCTCTTGTGCCTTACCCCTTAACTTCCACTCAACTCTAACGACAGCAAACTCACCTTCATAATAAGTTTCAATAACTCTATATTCTTTGAGATTTGAAATTTCAGCATCTATCAAAGACTTATTACCTGAATAATACTCAGATATTAAAATTTCTGTTCTTTTCTTCTCATTAAGCTCTGTATAGTTGAGAATATTTGAAAAATTCTTCTTCAAAAAATCTTCTATAACATTACTCACAACTTCATAAGGCTGATAAGGCTCACAATAAGAGAAAGCCGCAAAACTCAAAAAAACCGCTATAAAAAACATCCTCTTCACCATAACATATATTATCTAAAAATTTCCAAAAACTTTAAGTATATCAAAATCCTCTTAAGAATTGGTAAAACAAAGACTTTTTGAATATTTTCTTGACAAATGATTTTTATAACAATAAAATAACTTCTAGTTAAAGGGGGTGTTTTATGACTAAAAAAGAGCTTATCAAAAGCATCGCAAACAAAACTAAACTATCTCAAAAGGTAGTAGCTCAAGTTCTTGATACCTTCTTGGATGAGCTAGTAGGAGTTGCTAAGAGCAAGGGAACCTTATCCTTGGTCGGTTACTTCACACTTGGTGTGAAAAAAAGAGGAGCTAGAACAGCTATTAACCCAAAAACTAAACAAAAGATTACGATACCGGCTAAGAATGTACCATTCATTAAGGTTGGTAGCAAGATAAAGGAAGCTGTTAAGTAATTCTATTCTCAGGGAGGCTCACGCCTCCCCTTTCTCTAAAATTCAAAACCTCTAACAAGTCTTTCCATAAAACAATTCATTAAAGTACTGCTCAAACACTCAAAACATTCTACAACACCTAATAGAAACCTTATACCTATAAGCGTTTAATGAATGCAATAGTTTCACTAATATTTTAGGTAAATTAGGACTCAAAGATGATTTAATATAAACCCACTTGCTATAAATCCCCAGCAATAAAATTACATTCAAGTAGAAAAAATCCTTTTAAAATAACGCAAGGCAAATTTAAGCACAAACGGAGAATAAATAATTGGAAATAAATAAAGGGAGCCTCTCGGCTCCCTTAAAAAAGTTATTGTTTCTTGTAAATGAGTACTCCGTACTCTGGTATCTTTATGTAGGCATTACCACCGGAGTAGCTAACAGAACTTGTTAGGTAAGAATCAGCCCAAGAATCACCATAAGCACCACTCGGATGTGCAAATATCAAGTTCCATGTACCAGTGCTTGGGAATGGTATTCCATAACTTGTGTAACTCTTCTTGTTGTAGTTGATTATGACATATATATCACCACTGCCAGTACCATAACCCCTTCTGAATCCTATGACTTTATCAGTATTGTTAATGTGAATCACTCCTATCTGGTCATACTTTATAGGTGCATTGTTCTTTCTAATCATGTTGAGATCTCTCACTGCTCTCATTGTGTTGGTTGCCCTTGTCTTGGTTAGGTTAGCCCATGTTATAGGTACTGTATCTTGGAACCACTTCTGGTTACCTGTATAGTAACCCTCTAAGAACTCCTCACCATAGAAGAGCATTGGTATACCTTTAGCCATAACAGCGGTGGCTATAGCAGTTATCATCTGAGCTTGTGCATCATACTCGCTATTACCCCAACTACCTCTGTTCAAGAGGTCAGCACTCGGCCTCTGCTTACCATTTGCAGCCTCATCATGTGACACATGATACTGTACAACAAACAATCCATAAGGATGCTGATTGTAAGTACCATTATCCAATCCGCTACCCTGTATGTAACTTGATATGTTATTTATATCTACAGCAGATGGACCTGTGATGAATAGCTTCTTAAGCTCATGCGAAAGGTTAACATTCCACTGAGAATCAAATCCAGCACCACCAGCACTAACTTTTCTAGTTACCCAGGCATCATTAGGCAAATGCTCAGCAATCAATATAACATTTGTACCATACCCATCATTTGTAGCAGTTTTTCTTATCTCTGTTGTGACATACTGTAAGAAGCCCCAATCATTTATATATGCAGTAGCATCAAACCTAAAGCCATCAATCCTAAAGTACTGCATGAAGTACTTAGCACTACCAACCAAGAACCTTGAAACCATAGGATTAGAGTAATTGAACTTTGGTCCCCAAGGAGTGGAACCATTATACCAATATGTCTGAGGATTGCTCCAATCGGAAGCAGGATCAAACTGAGCTATTGGGTCATCACTAGAACCTTGGTGATTGAAAACTAAATCAAGTATAACCGCCAAACCCCTCTTATGAGCTTCGTCAACGAACTTCTTAAGCGCGGCAATATTTGTTGTAGCAGTAGAGGAACTTCCAGAATATGCAGTTTCAGGTGCATAGTGGAATACATAGTTATAACCCCAAGAAATATCACCTGGAACCTCTTGTATCGGTAGAGGCTCTATAGCAGTGACTCCGAGGTTAGTTAGATAATCAAACTTCTGAATAGCAGTATAGAATGTACCCCATCCGTTGTAGTTTGGATATGTGCTGTTGCCATTAGTGTAGAATGTTCTCATGTGCATCTGGTATATGTTGTAGTAATCATAACCCGGCCTCTTCCAAGAAGTGGAAGCCCAACTGTAAGACTGCGAAACAATCACTGAATTACCAGTAGAGTTAATGTTTTTCCTAGCAGCAGGATCAGGAATCCAAACCAATGTACCATCATACTTCTCTATAACGAACTTGTACTCCTGGCCTGGAGAAGTATTATTTACACCAACCCACCACACTGACCTATCAGGTGAAAGTTTCATAGGTATGTTTGTAGCATTCCACGAATTGAAAGTACCAGCAACATAGACCTTTCTAGCATTCGGTGCATAAATCGAGAAGTAAGTGGTATAATATGTACCACCGTAGTAGGTAGCACCGTAGTAATTAGTAGCAGTCGTTGTTACAGAACTACTATAAACATTTGTTTCACTAGCAAGGAACCATGGGAACGCTTCCCACCAGTTTACAGGTGAGTGGACGAATATAGTAGCACTATTAGACGCAGCAAAAGTAGAAGGTAACTTCACAATTCTGTCATAGCCACTCTTAATAGGCTCTTGCTTCGTCCAGTTAGCATCACTCCTCAACTTTAGACCTATCTTATTTGTTAGGTTAACCGAGAGGTTTATTTGGAACACATAGAATTGTCCCGATGTAGAGTATTGGTTGACATACCCGCTTGTTGTTGTACCGGGAATCCAGTAGTAGAGTTGCCTTGCTGACCAACTCGCAAGGTTACTGTTGGTGTACACATACACCCACAGCGTAGCAGCATCGACAGCACTCACACCAACAAGCGTGAGTACTATCAGACTCAGAATCAACTTCAAAAAGTTTCGTTTCATAAACACCTCCTATAATATAAACTAGCAAAAATCATGCCAATTACTATTATTCTTTTTTATAATAAGCAATTATATCGCATAAATAATATAAAAGATACAATAAATACCAAAATATTTTGGTGCACAATTATTGCATCAAACTGCACAAAGTTGCACTAAAAAGTGCACTATATAAGTTTTTCAACACAATCCCTTCTCATTGATAGCCTGAGGCTCAATTATTTATATTTTTACTCATGTTTGACATACAAACAAAATATGTATTTGTAACAGGTGGTGTTTGTTCTTCCCTCGGCAAAGGGGTAAGCACATCATCAATGGCTCTGCTTCTAAAGTCAATGGGATACACAGTAAACGTTGTTAAAGTTGACCCTTACCTGAATGTTGATGCTGGAACGATGAACCCCTATCAGCATGGTGAAGTATATGTTACTTTTGACGGTGCTGAAACAGACCTTGATTTAGGAACATACGAAAGATTTCTAAACCAAAGAATGTATAGAACAAGCTCTATAACTGCCGGGAAAATTTACAAGAGTGTCATAGAAAAAGAAAGAAAAGGAGAATACCTCGGTCAAACAGTACAGGTGATACCCCATGTAACAAACGAAATAAAAGAAACAATAAGAAAAGCTGAAGAAGTAGAAGGGAAAAAGGTTGATATTCTCTTCGTTGAAATCGGAGGAACTGTAGGAGACATAGAAAGTATACCTTTCATTGAAGCAATAAGACAGTTTTCACTAGAAGTTGGAAGAAGAAACTGTTTATTTGTACATGTAACATTGTTACCCTACCTAAAATCCTCAGATGAAATAAAAACAAAACCTACTCAACATTCTGTAGCAAAACTAAGGGAATTAGGAGTACAACCAGACATAATAGTATGCAGAAGTGAGAAAGACTTTTCAAAGCAAGAGTTAAAAAAGATAGCTCTTTTCACAAATGTAGAGGAAAGAGCAGTAATAAAATCACTAGATGTAAGCACAATTTACGAAATCCCACTACTCTACAAAGAACAAGAGCTAGATAAAATAATGTGTGAGTATTTAAACATTCCATACAAAACCCCAGATTTATCTTTCCTAGAAAAGAAAATTAATATCCTCAAAAACATAGATGAAGAAGTTACAATAGGATTGGTTGGTAAGTATGTAGAGCTAAAAGATTCGTACAAAAGTATACATGAAGCACTATTCCATGCAGGAATAGAAAACAAAGTAAAAGTGAAAATAATGAATATAAACTCAGAAACTTTGAGTGAAGAAGAGCTTATAGAAGCATTATCAAAAGTAGATGGTATACTTGTACCTGGGGGATTTGGTAGAAGAGGAGTAGAAGGGAAAATACTCGCTGTTAAATATGCAAGAGAAAACAATGTACCATTCTTTGGAATATGCCTAGGAATGCAAATCATGACGATAGAAATAGCGAGGAATGTATGCGGTATATCCGAAGCAAATAGCACAGAATTTGACCCTAAAACTCCGCATCCCGTCATATCACTTTTAGATGAACAGAAAAAAGTTACAATGAAAGGTGGAACAATGAGACTCGGAGCCCAAAAAGTTATTTTAAAACAAAATACAACAGCTTACGAAGCATATAAATCAACAGAAATATTTGAAAGGCATAGACACAGATATGAATTCAACCCTGAATACATCCCAATCTTTGAAGACAACAATGTTGTATTCTCAGGTTTTAGTGAAAACGGATTAGTCGAAATAATAGAGTATCCTCAAAATCTTTGGATGGTAGGCGTACAATTCCACCCAGAATTCCAGAGTTCAATATTCCAACCCCACCCACTATTTGTAGACTTCATAAAAGCATCAGTATCATTCCTAAGAAAATCACCAGATTAGAATACTACAGAAAAACTTAGGATCAATAGATACGTAAAATATCATTCCCTTAATTACTCAAAGAGTTCTCAAAAAATGTTCAAAGGTAACACTTGGATGCCCTATCCAAAATCAAAAGATGTAATTAACCCCATGCTAAACGGTACCTATATTTAAAACACTTATTTTGAAAAGCATAGAGTAGTTAATATCTATAGCAGAATAAATAGAACCACAAAAAGTAGTGTGCCTAAAAGAAACAATTCTTAAGAATACTCCATAACAAATATGAATTATTGCTTCAGAGCACTTCCATAAATGATTATGGCAGCGTTAGCTTAACCTAATACCTAAAGCACTTTCTTAACAAAAAACACAGGAGTAGTGGGGTGCTTAATAGCACTTTTTAATTAAGTGCTAAATAGCACATCGTGCTAAATAGCACGTTGTGCTAAATAACACATTGTGCTAAATAGCAATTTTTTATTTTCACATTCTGGGAGTGAAGAGATGCTTCGCCTCTCTAAATCAATAAGGTAGGCGGGTGCCTAAGGCACTTCTTCACTTTAACAGGGTTTTCATATTTTTGTTACTAAAAAATGCTAACTTTTAAAATTTTCAAGAGGACAAGTATGAAAGTAAAAAAAATTCTGATTCTGCTTTTCGTTATCTCTCTATACTCTAATCTATCCGCTCAGGAACAAGGCGAATATTCTCCCCCCTACATATCAACACCTTATTCACCAACATCCGAAGCTACAACCTCAAAAAAATTCCTAGATACGAGTTCCCAGAACTAAAATCCATTTTAACCAACACTATCAATGGAAGCTTTGAAAATGTTGATATCAGGTATGTACTAAACTTTTTAAAAAAGCAAATCCCTATAAATCTTTATGTTTCCCCCCAATTATCACCGAAGTCCATAAGTGTAAACTTCAAGGATACATCAATGTATGATGCTATTATATCACTCACAACACTAGGGGATGCCTACATAATCTACACAAATAATACTTTGATGTTCCTTAATTACAGTGAATATGAAAAAATGCTAGAAGAAAATTTCATCTCAACAAGAACGTATGACATAAGGTTTTTAGACACAAAAGATATAAAAGAAATTCTAAAGCCTTACATTACACCATTAGGAACAATAACCTTAGACAAGGACAATAATACAGCAATAATAAGAGATGTAGCATTCAACTTTGATAAGATAGAAAATGTCCTCAAAGAAATAGGGATATCACCAAGGGTTGTTATGATAAAAGTTGACATAATACAGATAGACAGAGATGATTCTATAGACTATGGTTTTGACTTGGCACTAGATAATGTGATAAAAAACATATCAACGATATCACTTACTGGAACCCCCTCATTATCAGCAACAGGTATTTTTTCTGTTAAATTCTCTGGAAATATTGAAAGTGGGGGTATCGTATCAGGAATAATAAAAGCTCTATCAACATACGGTAATGTTAAGCTTCTATCATCACCTAGAGTCGTCTGCAAAAATGGTCAGAAAGCTAAGATACTTATAGGTGACAAAGTTCCTTATGTTAAAAGCATAATACAAGAGTCAACAACAACTTCAGGATTAACAACATCACAAATTGACTTCATAGAAGCTGGTATAAAACTAGAAGTAGCACCTAGAATAACCATCTCCGGAGAAATTTCAATAGATGTTAAAGTTGGGATATCCTCATATAGATTCATAGACCTATCTCCAACTCTCAAAGCCCCCCAGATAAACACAACAGAAGGTGAAATAAACTCAGTAGTAAAAAACGGCATACCAATAATAATAGGTGGTCTTGAAAAAATAAACGAAACCTACAAAAAAAGCGGTATACCATTTCTAGTAAATATCCCCATAATTGGAGACATACTATTTGGTAATACCTCAAAGACTTATACAAAATCAACAATTCTGTTAGTACTAACACCAGAAATCGTAGACTACAACAAACCAGCAACCTACTCCATAGACAATAGTGGGAATGTTAGCATCACAAACAAATAAAATCAAAACTGTGCTAAGGCTTCATCTATAGACTTGTAAATTGGTATAACCTTATCTATCTTATCTATTCTCAAGATGTACATAACCTTATTTTCTTTAGCAACAATGACAAACTTCTTTGAAAGAGACCTATACAATGACATTAACCTAACAACAATACTTATCCCAAAAGAGTCAATCTCTTCCGCAGATGTCAAATCCAATATAGCTCCCTTGACATCCTTTGGTAAATCCGGCAGAGGAGAATCTATATTCCCAACATCAAATATCGTAAGAGACCTGTTCACTCTTATTATAAGGACATCGTTGACCTTAACAAACTCAAACATCTTAGGTGCCTCTTAAAACCTATGAATAATTTTCTACATTTTCCTTTTGTCTTATCAAGTTAGTACGGTTGTGTTGAAAAGCAGTCTTTGCCTGCTTCTTAGTAGAGAGGTTTTCACCTCTCTTCATCCTCCAATTAAACAAGAATAGGCTCAGTCCATTTAACTTTCAAGTTAATTTTTCTAACTTTTAAAATTAAACCAAACTTGAGGAGGGAGTATGGCAAAAGATCTTATCAAAGATTTTAAAGATTTCATTGAATCTGAAGAAGCAAAGAAAACTCCTACAATATACTTTACTAATTTCTCAGACCTAAACCTAGTCAAAAGAGGTAAGGTAAGAGATATTTACGAAGTTGATGGTAACCTTCTTATAGTCTCAACCGATAGAATATCAGCCTTTGATGTAATTCTACCAACTCCTATACCACTAAAAGGAATGGTTCTAAATATGTTATCCTACTTTTGGTTTGAAAAACTAAAAGACACAGTAAAGAACGCTGTAATAACTGCAGATGTTGATGAATACCCTAGCTTATGTAAAAAATACAAAGACCAACTACTTTTTAGAAGCATACTCGTAAAAAAAGCCAATGTTTATAAAGTTGAATGTATCGTTAGGGGTTACCTAGCAGGTTCAGGGTACGAAGAATACCAAAAATCTAAAACTGTATGTGGAATTCAATTACCTGAAGGCCTAAAAATGTCATCAAAATTACCGGAGCCAATATTCACACCATCAACAAAAGAAGATATAGGACACGATAGAAATATCACTTTAGAAGAAGCAGAAAAAATCGTTGGCAGCATCATTCACAAAATAAAAGAAAAAAGCATTGACATTTTCAAAAAAGGTTCAGAATTCCTTGAGACAAAAGGGATAATACTAGCTGATACAAAGTTTGAATTTGGTCACACTAACGAAGATGAATTACTTCTAATAGACGAAGTATTGACACCTGACTCCTCAAGGTTCTGGTTCAAAGAGCTATACAAAGAAGGAGAACCACAAGAAAGTTATGATAAGCAATTCGTAAGAGATTACTTAAAAACATTGAAATGGAACAAAACATACCCCGGACCAGATTTACCCAAAGATATAGTAGATAAAACCTCTGAAAGGTATGTTAAAATAGCAAAGTTGATAATGTACTAGAGAGTTCAAAAAAGAATTACCACCCAACAAATAACCTAACATAGGCTTTACCTTCTTTGAGAGTGTTCCAAAATTGTTTTTTGATCAGGATTAAATTTGAACATTAAATTCCTTTCTTTGGAATTTCTAAGTGATTTTAACTTATATATTCTTTTTATATTTGTCTTGATTGAGCGCTCAATTCCAAAGAGAGTTTTTTGATTTTTGGAACACCCTCTACCTTCTTCTGTAAATTAGAATAGGATTTTGATAAAATTTCTAGTTAAGCATTTGAAGTATCCTTGTATATACTATTTTATTTCCGGGTACTTATCTTTAAAAACACCAAGTGGGAAAAACTTTGTCATTTCTTCCTCTATCCACCTATTAGCCTCAACAGGATTTATATGCCACTCATTTGGACATCCACTTAAAACCTCAACAAAAGAATATCCTTTTCCTTGCATTTGGAGCGTGAAAGCCTTCTTTATTGCTCTTTTGGTATTGAATACACTTTCAGTAGATGTAACCATACATCTCTCAACATATACAGGAGCTTCTAGCATTGCTATCATCTCAGCTACTCTTAAAGGATATCCTTCAAAATTATTTGGATTTCTTCCTTTTGGTGAAGTTTTTGTTACCTGTCCAACCAACGTAGTTGGTGCCATCTGACCGCCAGTCATACCATAAGTAGCATTATTAACAAATATAATAGTTATAAGTTCACCTCTATTAGCAGCATGTATTGTTTCTGCCAAACCTATAGCTGCCAAATCGCCATCACCCTGATACCCGAAAACTATAGCGTCCGGCCTAGCTCTTTTGAGTCCAGTAGCAACAGCTGCTACTCTACCATGAGCAGCTTCACACATATCAATATCCCAATAATCATAAGCAGTTACAGCACATCCTACTGGTGCTATACCAATAACTCTATCCTTTATACCAAGTTCATCTATAACCTCGGCAACAATTCTATGTAAAACACCATGTCCGCAACCTGGACAATAGTGAGTTTTAGTATCTGTCATTGTTTTAGGTTTATCAAAAATTAGCTTTAACTCCATAAATACCTCCTAAAAAAATTTAGTTCACTTCAACCTTGCCCTTAAGCATATCCAGAGTATACTCTATGATTTTTCTCTCCTCCGGCAAAACACCACCCATCCTACCATAGAAGTTAACAGGTTTGTAATCCCTGACGGAGAGTCTAACATCTTCTACCATCTGCCCTGCACTCATTTCAACAACTAAAAACCCTTTAACATGTTTCTCAAGCGCTAACTCCATAAGTCTATATTCAGGGAACGGAAAAGCACTTTGAAGCCTAAATGTACCTACTTTATATCCTTCATTCCTTAGCTTCTTAGTTATAGCCTTACATATCCTAGCTGGAGTACCATAGGCAACAAGAATAACCTCTGCATCCTCAGTCATAAACTCTTCATACATTACAAACTCTGCTTTTATCCTAGCATACTTTTGCTGTAGTTTAATATTGTTATTCTCTACCCCATAATCATCAAGCCATAAAGTCCTAACGACATTCTTAGGTCTTCCTTTAGCTCCAGTCAAAGCCCAACTTTTATCGTAGAAGTTTGGTTTGTAATCTTTGGGGAACTCAGCAGGCTCAACCATCTGCCCAACAATACCATCAGTTAATATCAAAACAGGTATAAGATACTTATCAGCCAAATCAAATGCTAATATTGTAAAATCTATCATTTCCTGTACATATGCAGGTGTCAATACGATTAATCTATAATCCCCGTGTCCGCCACCTTTAACAGCTTGGAAGTAATCACCTTGAGAACCTGCAATATTACCAAGGCCAGGTCCACCTCTCATTATATTAGCCAATACACAAGGCAAATGAGCAGCAGCAAGGTAAGACACTCCTTCCTGCATCAAGCTGAAACCCGGCGAAGAAGTAGTCGTCATAACTCTAACACCTGCAGCAGCAGCTCCAAAAACCATATTTATAGAAGCTACCTCACTTTCAGCTTGCACAAAAACTCCACCAACTTCTGGCATCCTCTTAGCCATATATGCGGTTATCTCGTTTTGGGGCGTTATAGGATAACCAAAATAATGTCTACAACCAGCAATAATTGCTGCTTCTGCCAAAGCCTCATTACCTTTTATAAGCTCTTTCATAATAACCTCCTTAAATTAATCAGTCGGACCTGCAATAACTTCCTGCCCTAAGAAAACCTTTATTGCCAAATCAGGACAGACCATCGCACACTTCTTACAACCCGTACATTTCTCATTAAACAAGGGTTCAACATATATCCACCCCTTTGAGTTAAACTTATTAGAAACATCTATTACACCCTCAGGGCACTCATACACACAAAGCAAACAACCTTTACACCTCTCAGGCTCAACCTCTATAAAAGTTTGAATTATCTTATTTTTCAGAACTTTCTCCATAACAACCTCTTTGGAGTGAATTATAAAAAGAAAATAATTTTTTTTCAAGTCAAGAACAAAATCAAATTTATTTGACTTTAAAGAAGTATTTTAGTAAACTTTACTTAAATGTTTTTTCCAAAGGAGGTAATATGAATAAAATTATTGACCAAGAAACTGCTGAGTTTCTTAGAGACAAGTTTCAGGAGCTTAAGGACGACGTATCGATTAAC
>JAPYWX010000137.1 GCA_028276145.1 Spirochaetota bacterium | reverse complement strand
GGCACAGTCTTAACACCAGAAAGAATAACTATAGTAACAAACACAAGAAGAACAATCAAAAAAGTACCCATAATCCCCTCCTTGATAACCAATGTAAATGAAAAATAACAAAACTTTCCAACAACTCTCCTTGACTTTCAAAAAACTTATTGTTATTTTTATTATACTGACTGGTCAGTAAGGAGACTTATTATGGAACAGACCAAGGAGAGGATAATAAAGTCAGCCATCAAGCTATTTGCTGATAAGGGTTTTCATGAAACCAAGGTTGAAGACATAGCCTTAGAAAGTGGGGTAGCAAAAGGTACAGTGTATCTATATTTCAAAAGCAAAGAGGAAATAATGGATACCTGCTTGGAGTTTATATTTTCTGAAGCATCAAAAAATTACGAAATTCCTGATGAACTAAACTTCTCCGATAGCATAAGAATGGTAGTCGAAAAAAATTTCAAATTTGTAGACGAAAATATTGACTTCTACAGAATGCTATCCAAGGGGATATATTCAACAAGTAAAGATACAAAAATGGGAAGAAGGTATTGTGAAAGAAAACTCTTTGAAAAAGCTACAAGCTCTATGGAAAAAATTATCCTCAAAGGCATTAATGAAGGGAAAATAAAGAAAGAAGTTTCCCCAAAGTACCTAGCCGTAACTTTCATAAACACAATTATATCCTCTCTGATAATGGTCGTTAATTCAAAAATTAAAGGATTTGAGCTTAACGAAAACGAGTACAAAGAGGAAATAATAAATTTCTTAACTGGAGGAATTTATGAAAAGTAAACTTACTGTTCTAATAGTTCTAATAGCTTTAACTTTTGCTATCAAGGCTTACTCGGTTGAAGAGACAAATCAGACAATTATAATAAGTAACGTAAACGATGCAATAAAAATAGGACTTCAAAACAACAAAGACCTGAGGAAAAAAGTGATTGAGATAATGTCTGCAAACGCCAACCTAAAATCCAGCTTAGCCGACTTGATATTACCAAATGTTAATGCCACCTTGAGGTTCTCAACTTTAGACCCCAAGACATTGGAAAACTCCATATCTAAGATTTCCAGCTTCAAGCTCCAAACAAACATCATAATGGGATTCACCAACATATCATTTGTAACTGAAGAGAAAACAGTCACTAACGCATTTTGGGATAACTACTCGCTAGCCATCTCAGCAAGCTATAGAATACCTTACCTATTACCTTTCGGATTGGACATAGGATACAACTCTTACTTACTCCAATCAAAAAATGTTGAATTAGCCAAACTACAATACCAAAAAGCACTAAACGATTACATATACAATGTAAAAATTGCTTATTACAATTACCTTTTCGCAAAGGAATTTGCCAAGGTTGCCATTGAAGCTGACAAAAGATATCAAGAAAATGTTAAAATAGCAGAGGCAAACTATGCCTCTGGTATATTCTCAGATTTGGAATTAATAAGAGCAAGAGTTCAGCTAATAAACAACCAACCTAACTTATACTCGGCACTAAACAATGTAGAGATCCAAAAACTCAATTTACTCACAACTTTAGGTATTGAAGTTTCAATGATATCCAATGTTGAGATATTAGGCAGCTTTGAAGAAATAAAAGATGAGTTCAAAAACTTTTCTATCAACCAAGAGGAACTAAAGAAAAAGATACTATCAAATAACCCTGACTTGAAAATTCTCTCTAAAGCAATAGAACTTTCAGAAGCATCAAAAAATGTCTCTCTTTCAGCGAACAAACCCACTCTATCAGCTTTCTTTAACTTTAACTATGACTTTAAGAAAACCAACTCTATGGAAAATGAAAGGTATTGGGTAGATAGCTGGAATGCCGGAGTACAACTAACTATCCCTATCTCTGAACTTCTGCCTATATCAAAAAGTTATGCAAATATGGAGAATGCTGACTATTCAATAAATAAAGCCCGATCAGATTACGAGAATTTCCTAAATTTAACGATGAGCCAAGTAAACCAGCTTACACTTAAGCTAGAAGAAAACAGAAGGAATATTTTAGCTCAGGAAGCTAATGTTGATCAAGCCAAGATGTCATTAGATATTGTAACTAAGAGGTACTCTTTGGGTAGTGCTACTAGCATTGATTTGCTTGACTCTCAGTTGGCATACCAACAAGCAGAAATAAACTACTTGAGTTCATGGCTTTCTTACATAGGGAACATACTTTTGACACAAAAACTATCAGGAGAACTAATAAATGAAGGAGGTATATATGAAAGGAAAAACTAAAAAAGCAATAATAATTGCTACCGCACTAGTTGCGATACTCGTAATAGCAAGAATAGCCACAGTGGCAATATCTACATCTTCCAACAAAGGCAAAGAGAAAGATCTTTTTAGAGTGAAAAATTTTGTTAATATAACCGTCGTAGGAACAAAAGTTAAAAAGGGAGACATACAAAAGTACATAACATTATCAGGTGATATAAGAGGTATAAGCGAAGCACAGGTTTTCCCTGACGTTCCCGGTAAAGTAGCAAAAATATCTGTTGCTGAAGGGCAGTATGTCAAAAAAGATGAACCTATTATGTATATAGATAGGTCATTAGTTGGCTACCAATATAATCTGTCGCCAGTTAGAGCACCTATAGATGGTAGAGTCGGTAGCATAAATGTTTCAGAAGGGCAGTTTGTCTCCCAAACTACCCCCGTCGCCGTAGTCGTCAATAACAGAATAGTGGAAATTATACTACTACTTCCAGAAAAATATGTAAATCAAGTGAAAAGAGGCAGTAAAGCAATAGTAGAAGTTCCATCATTGGAAAACGAAAAATTCATAGGATATGTATACTCATCAGATCTGATAATAGATAGAGGTACGAGAACATTGAAGGTAAGAATAAGAGTTGACAACCCTAGCGGTAAACTTATCTCAGGTATGTATGCAAATGTTAAGATACCCGTAGAAACAGAATACAACACTACATATGTACCAATAACATCCATAAGAGAGATCGAAGGAAAAACATTCGTATATGTTCTATCAGAAACAAATATAGGTAATGAGAAACTTTATTATGTATCCCTTAGAAATGTATCAACTAGCGTATCTGATGGTGAAAAAATCGGTGTAAAAGGTGTAAATGAAAATGAGATAGTTGTATCCTTAGGAGCAGAATACCTCAAAGACGGAATAATAGTAAGAGCAATAATTCAATAGAAATTTCATCGCAGAGAGGCTACGCCTCTCTGATAAACTCAGAGATACCATAAAAAAAAGTTTGAAGAGACTTGCACAGGTAAAGTATAATTTCATAGGTGTTAACAGTTCAGCAATATAGAAAAGTTGGAAAGAAAAGAAAAAAGCTAAGAAGCTGGGTAGTAGTAGCACTAGCACTAATTCTTTCATCGCTAGTTACCCTAGTAACATACGAAATCATCAAGAACATAGAAAGCAAAAAAGTCTACGAACTTACCTTAAACAATATAGTGATAAAAGAAAAAGAAATGGTACTGAAAGTTGATACTCTGGAATATCCCCTATCAAACGATATAGATAAACTCAGAGAATTATCAAAAAAGTTTGAAATCTCACAATTTAGTATCTACCACGGTACAGATCTAATAACAAAAGCTTCACTCATAACCCCTGAAGTAGTAATATTAAACGGTAAGGGCGAAAAAAACCTAGCCATGAATCTATCAGTCATACTGATTACTAATGAACTGAATGTCATAAACTACGGAAACGCCAAAAAAATATCTGAAAAGTCCTTCATTTTAATAAGAGCACCAATAGATGATGAATACACAAAGAAACTTACGTTACTTACAGGAATAAATGACATAGTCATATCGCTAAACTCTGATGTAGTTCCCCCAACAACAGCTCCAGTAATCATAGTTCTAGGTAAAGATTACAAATACCCCTATTAGCATCTTTCTGTATAATCAGAAAACCATTCGTACAATTAAATTCACTTTACCTTCTTCTTATAAGGATAAACCTAAATTCCAATAATATCAAAACCTATTTTTACTCAGAGAGGTAAAACCAGAGGTCAAACCTCCTTACAATTAAAGAGTCAGAGTGCTTAATAGCACCTTCTTAATTAAGTGTTTAAATACTTAATAAATCCTCTTATTTGGGTAGTTAAGGTGGCTTCAGCAACCTTAAATCAAGGGTTAGCATGGTGCTTAATAGCACCTTTCTAATTAGGTACTCTAAGCACATTAAAGCACTCGGTGCTAAAAGTACTTCCTCACTTACAAAGGTTAAGGGGGGTTTCAGACTTCCTTAAAATTTTAGTGGTGCTGAATAGCACTTCTTATAACCACCTTAGAGAGCGGATAAATGCGAAGCCTCTTTCCAAATAGATGGGACTACTAAAAGAAATACACTTTTTGT
>JAPYWX010000149.1 GCA_028276145.1 Spirochaetota bacterium | reverse complement strand
GAAAGCGAAGCCTCCCGACGAGTGCTTATTAGCACCGAGTGCTTATTAGCACTTTTTTAATTACTCTAGAGAGTGAAGAGATACGAAGTCTCTTTTCATTAAATAGGGCGGGTGGGACTTGCTTACACTCTAAGGAGTTGAGAGGGGGGTAAACTCCTCTCAATGAAATTGGGTGGGACTACTTAAAATAATGTGCTAATTAACACTTGTGTAAGTAGTACTTATGCTGAATAGCACTTTGTGCTTCATAGCACCTTGTGTTTAAAGCACCTTCTTGAAGAGATGCTATGAGTGTGTTAGAAGGCTAAGCCTTCTTAGTTTGTATAAAACTTTGATGATATTATTTCTCTTATGTCCTTTATCAATGTAGATATCTCTTCTATCTTTGGTTTGAGTTCGTACGATAGCAAGTCACTTGCATACACAAAGTCCTTTTGATTTATTGCTGCTATAATGTTCTCTATTATCTTACTTGTTTCGCTAATATTTGGAAAGTTATAAGATTTGAACTTTTCATAAAGGTCTTGGTGCATTTTAATGAACTTTATTGAAATATTCAGGTAGTAAAATAAGTCTAGGAATGCATCAGCAAATTCGTATAGCCTGTTTAGAGCTTCGTTATCATTACCTAATTGTAGGCTCAGAGATATCTCTTCTATTAATTCGAGCATTTCGGAAATGTCATTATCTATTGATGAATCAAAAACGATCTCTCCATCATTTTCTATCTTTTCAAAGATTTTGGTTAGGTCTGTTAGTAGGTTTTCAAGTGTTTGTAGGGTATCTAGCAATTTTTCCTTGTTTTCTTCGTTTTCTTTAATTTCCCCAAAGGAAGTTTCTTGTAGTTGTCCTACAATTTCGTTCCTTGTTTTTATCCATTTTGAGTTATACGACAAAACAAAAATCATATCAGTCGATGAAACTAGAGCATCAATTATCCATTGCCTTGCTTCATCAAATTGGTATTGGTCTATCAGGTTACTTTTTATTAGCTCTTTGAACTTTCTTACGTACGGTATTAGTGAGAATATGAGAGATGCCGAGACTTCAAAAAATGAAGCGATATTTATCTCTAGGACTTTTACATTGTCGATGAGTATGTTTTCTAGTTCTGGGTCTGTTGGATAATAAATTTTTCCGTCTATCCTGAGTTCAGTTATTGACTGACCGTAGCTATATACTACCTCTGAAATATTTTCTATAATGTCCCTTATTGTCCTTTCATTTTCAACTCTGAAATCTATCTTTGAACCCATTATGTAAATATCCATTAATTGCCCTCTCATAGTATATTATATCGTTATATAAAAATTTTTTTCAAGGGATTTGTGATGAGCTATCGCCTCATTATTTTTTACACAGTCTAGTTTGTTTGAAATTGAGTTCATTCTAAGTGTAAAATTAATAAGAAAGGTAGGGAGCTATGGTTATAAGAGGTAAGGTTTGGAAGTATGGTGATGATATAGATACTGACAAAATAATTCCTGCTAGGTATTTGAATACTACTGACCCTTCGGAGCTTGCAAAGCACTGCTTAGAGGATGAGGACCCAACATTTGCTTCTAAAGTTTCACAAGGAGATATATTGGTGGCTGGTAAAAATTTTGGTTCTGGTTCGTCTAGAGAGCACGCTGTTATATCTATAAAAGCTGCTGGTGTTAGTGCTGTTGTTGCTAAATCATTCGCTAGGATATTTTTCAGAAACTCCATAAATAGAGCGTTGCCAATTGTTGAGTGCCCTGAGGTTGTTGATATAACTGAAACAGGTGATATTCTTGAAATAGATTTAGAAAAGGGAGTAGTCAGAAATGTAACGAAGAATAAAGAATTTGCTATAAAGCCTTTTCCAAAGGTTCTGTTTAACATTTTCGAGCATGGTGGATTAATGAACTACGCTAAAGCTAGGCTTAAGAAAGCTTAATTTGATGGGCGGTTGGCTCAGAGGTTAGAGCACCTGCCTTACAAGCAGGGGGTCAGAGGTTCGAATCCTCTACCGCCCAAATAACGAAATTGGTTGCGTTGGAAAAATTTTTGTGTTAATTAGTACTTATTCTTATGAAGGTGCTTGTGTGTGAAGCCTTCCAAGTGTTAATAACACATTATTCTACTTAAGCACATTCTAACAAAATCTATAGAACTTGTGCTGAGTAATATATCACTGAAAAAGTAAGTGAGTTGGGATACAAAGTATCCCAACATTAAATAGGTCGGGTGGGTAGAAAATAATTGTTTACCTATGTGAATTCAAGAGAATTTGAATTCTTCAAAAAAAAATCAAATTTGATTATCAATTATTTCTTTCCTATAATATTTTTATGAGGTTGTTTTTTGTTGCTTTTCTCTTGGTTTTTATAGCTTCTTCGTTTGTTTATCCTCTTGTGATGACGAATGACAAGTTGATCATAGACTTCTCACCATCCACTACGAATTTAGTTTACGGGTTGGTTAATGCAACTATCCAACAGAGCCCGCCTAGACTTGTTTTAACTTCCTCATACGGCTACTTCAAGATAACAAATATAGAGATACCGACAAACGAAGTAAGTTATTTTGATACGATTGTTGTTTCTTGTGATTTGAAACCTGGTACAAGGTTGTATGTTGATGTTTTGAATGCAGATGATGGCTATATAATAGCAAAGAGAACAATTGAATTCCCTCAGACTTCAGGCATCATAGACCTCAAGAGTGTTTCAAAGAATGTTAGCTCAATAAAATTGGTATTCTCTTACGATACGACTTCACCTGATGGCGGTAAAGTTGATAGCATAATAATAATGAGGTCTTTTGTTCTTGAGAATGCTATTTCTGATGATAGTATTATTGTTTATCCAAATCCTTTTATACAATCCCCGCAGGGGATTGTTAATATATCTATTAAACTTACTTCACCGAATAAAGTTTCAATTGTTGTTTTTGACTCAAAAGGCAATGTTGTTAAGACAGTTCTAAAAGATAAAGAGTTTGAGGACGGAATTTATAATTTCCCTTGGGACTTGAAGGATGACAGGGGTAAGGATGTGAATTCTGGTACTTATGTTGTTTTTACAAAAATTGGCGAAAAAATTACAACTAAGAAATTGTATATTGTAAGATGATAGAGTTTTTGAATCCTTTTGTTTGGGCTCTTTCTTTATCGTTGATACCTGTACTTATATACCTTTACATGTTCTACAGTAGGAAGAAGTATGTTTTTCCTACACTGAAATTTGTTTCTGCTAACGATAAAACAAGGTGGCTAAACATAAATGTCGAGTTATTAAAACTATTCCTCAGAGTGTTAATAGTTGCTACCATAGTTCTTATATTCTCATCACCAATCATTAGCACCAAGAAGGAGGATAATGTAATATTCTTCATTGATAATTCATATAGCTCAAGGTACAACTTTGATAGTTACCTTTCTTACTTAAGAAAGACGCTGAAAGAGTATCCTAGCAACATAAAAGTTTTTGTTATTGACAATTCGGGTAACTTGATTTCTGGCTCACCTAAAGAGGTTATTGAGAAGCTTAAGTACTATTACCCTGAGATTAGAGAATATAATAAAGGTGCTCTTAAAAGTTTCTTAGGTACTAGTTTATTAAGCACTGCTCTAAGTGGTAGAATTATTTTTCTTACTGATGGACAAAGGAGTTTTTGGGATTTTGTTAGGAGTTTGGGAGTAAAGGACTATGAAAGTGTCGTTTTTCCTTCGTTTTCTCTAGATGCTAGGGCATACATAAGGGTTTGGAATAGGTTTACAAGGGATGTTGAGGGGGAAGTTGAAGTTTATTCAAAGTCAAATTGTAGTGTTGAGGTTGTATTATCAAATGCAAGTAGCGAAAGGATTATTATGTCATCTCAGGTAGTGGGTAAAAAAAACT
>JAPYWX010000135.1 GCA_028276145.1 Spirochaetota bacterium | reverse complement strand
GATGTTAGAAAAGCCAGGAGTAGCAATAGGGCTTGCTTGGACACCTGTAGGTGGTGATATACTTTTCATTGAATCGCTAGGGATGAAGGGAAGAGGTAATTTGATACTCACAGGTTCTTTAGGTAATGTAATGAAGGAATCAGCTTCTATAGCCTTTAGCTATATAAGAGCAAATTCTAAGAATTTGGGTATTCCTGATTATATATTTAGGGAGTATGACATACATGTTCATGTGCCTTCAGGTGCTATACCCAAGGATGGACCCTCTGCAGGTATAACATTACTTACCTCTATAGTTTCGCTACTCACTCAAAGAAAGGTAAGAGATGACATTGCTATGACTGGTGAGATATCTCTTAGGGGGCTGGTGTTACCTGTTGGCGGTATAAGGGAAAAAGTTTTAGCAGCTAAGAGGTATGGGATAACGAACATAATAATACCTGAAAAGAATGTAAAGGATTTAGAGGATATACCTGAAGAGCAGAAGAAGGATTTGAATATAATACCTGTCAAGACAGTGGATGAGGTCTTGGAGAAAGTTTTAGAGAAAGAGCCAGTTGCTAAAGTTGAAGAAGTTTTTGAGAAGTCAAAGGAAAGGGAAGATAAGCCTAAGAAAAAGAAGAGAGGTAAGGTAATAGTTTCTTAATTGTATTAAAAGGAGGCGGAGCCTCCTTTAGAATGAAATGTTTGTCACAATCTCACCATAATGTACAACCATTAATGATATCTTTGCATTATCATTGTTAACATCAAGACTACAGCGTAAAAGCTCTTCATAGTAGGTATTTGTATTACTAATCACTGGTACGATTCTAGTAACATTCGTTATAGTGTTCCATCCATCAAAAGTCCCATCAAAGTACCCTAATCCATACACATTAGCATTCAGATTAGTTATATTCGTTATGCTACTATCAAACCCTGTGAATACAATCTTACTACTGCCTTTCGTAACTTCCAATAAAAACGATATCATCAAATTCGTTATGTTATTGTCAATAAGCGTTTTCTTTATGTTCGTGCTTGTGTTATATCCGTCACTTAAAAATATACCAGAGTTAGAAACATAATAAGAAGCATCTAATCCTATCGGGTCATGAACTAACCATTCACCATTGTTTGCTCTAACTACCCAGCTTGAACTAGATACCGTGTATATATTACTTTTGTCTTTATCCACGACAAAGAGATAATACTTTACTCCTACATCTTGACTAGAAAAGTTAGTAACAAAAAGGTTTATCCAACCAGCGTAAGCTACGCCAAAATCAGGAGGCTCGGGATGCTCAGTATCACTAATAACACAACTCGTTATTATGATAATAGATAGCAAAGCTAATAAATACAACAAAATTAAACCTTTCCTCATATACCCCTCCTTTATTTGTATAATTCCTTTACTCCTTCAGCGTCTAACCTTGAAATGCTAGTGTTGTAGGGTATTGGTTGACCATTTGTTATAGTATTTGTAATCACAACACCATTCCAGTTTGTCCATATATTAGTTACCGTCCTTTTTGATGTTATTATGGCCCAGTTAGAAAGGGAGGAATAGTGCATTATGGAGAAGTAATCGTATTCTTTTGATGCTGTTGATATGGGTATGTTTGCAATTTTCTTAACAATGTTGAAAATGATATCAACTATAGGTATTTCAACAGTCCACCACAAAACTTTAATACGAATAGTTCTTATTACGATGGACTTCTGAACTTCTTCAATATAAGACCAAGTACTGAATGGTATTTTATCATATGCCCACTTCATACTTTGGTCTTTAATCTCGACACTTACATATTCATCTCTATCTTCCCTCTGATGTTCATGCTCAAGTCCAAGAGTATGCCCTAATTCGTGCATAACGACTGCCAAATCTGTTGTGTCAGGGCTTTTAAATCTTATTTTAGAAATCCAAAGAGGAAAACTACCTACACTTGCCTGTGCTGCCCCTACTGCTGAATCATCAACTTTGATCTCTAGTTTTCTGTAGGCACCTACATATGTTAGGAAATCAGTCCACCAATTATCATCATAAATGAATTTTACCTTCCCTCCACTCGCCTTTTCCCATTCATCCATTCCTCTTCTCACAAGATCTCTAAGTCCTTGTGGCACATTAGAATTAAATCTGTAAGGTATTTGCCCTTTTGGCCACCTTGGTGTGCTAAATCTGTACAAATACTTTGGTGATAGCGTATTTCTCATATCCGTATTGTTAGTTTTATTATCGCTAACATTACTTGCTCCTAGCTCCTCACAAACTTCTTCCCCCGCATCACTCAGAGACTTCAAAACCTCCTCTACATCCTCTCCCCTCGCTTGAGCATTGAGAACCTCAGTCATTATTGCCCCCGGAAGCGTCTTCCTATCTATAACCATATCATCACCTATTACTATGTTTCCCTCTTCATTTGTGCTTACCCCAGGTAGACTCAAAGCAGGTGTAGGATCCGGTGCTACCTTCTCTATCTCCTCCTGAAATTCCTTAACTATATTGCTTAACTCCTCCCCTAAACTAACCTCAGATTGACTACCATCTTCCATTATCTTCATCCTCCTCAAAGCCAATAATCTCTCACCCCCTCTACTATTAAGATAACTCACCAAATCCCTTATGTCAACACTCCCACTGCTAGCCATAGACTTAAAGTGAGGATCTTTTGACATCATAGTGTACTCGTCAATAACTTTTAGAGCCTTCTCAAGAGTATTTACAGAAAGTTTTACAAAGGATTTGTAAGTTTGTACAGCAGGATGTTCAACTTTAGGTTCAGGTGGAGTAGAACTCATACAGCCGTAAGAGGTGAGAAGCATAATCGCCCCCACAACAAAAATAGATGCTCTCAACAAGCACCCTTGAAGCAAAAATCTTGAATGTGACCCAAGAAAAGATTTGTTAGAATTGGCACCCCTTGTGCCTCTCTCTCTCTCTCTCTCTTATAGAGAGAACTTAATTTTGTGATGAACTTTTTCATATACCCCTCCTTAAGTATAATAACATATTCATTCCAACTCACCACTTCACCTTTTTATTTGATTTTAAGAAAAGTTATATACAAATTTCAACAGTTTTAGAAACTCGTTAGACTATGGCTAATTCTCTCTTATAGCTACCTTTAAGCACAAGTGCTACTCAGCACTTAATTGAGAATGTGCTACTAAGAACATCACTATTAGTAGTCCTGCCACCCCATCCTTTAGGGTACTAATTAACACATAAGTGTTATGAATACTTTCATCAACTGAATGATTGAGAAAGTGTAGCACAAGTGCTTAAAGCACTTGATTAAAAAGGTGCTATTAAGCACCTTTAAGTAGCCCTACCCTATTTGATTGTTGGAAAGCTCCGCTTTCCAACACCTTTTACTTACCAAAGAGAGAGCTAAAAATGTGACATAAGCACTCTTAAGCACTTAGATGAAAAAGTACTATTCAGCACCTCATCCTATTTGATAAGTAGGGTCCTGATCTCTCTTCTTTTCAATGCTTAATGAAAAGCACTGTTAAGTATAAGGTGATATGAAGTATCTTAATTAGACAAGGCTATTTAGCACATTATCTTAAGTAGTCTCGCCCACCCTTATTATTTGTAGAGAGGCTTTGTCTCTTAGAGACTTTGTCTCTCTACACTCTCTGGAGCAATTAAGAAAATGTTGTTAACTAACTCATCTATCCTTGATATCTAAGAGAGGCTAAAGAGGCGGAGCCTCTATAAATTGAATTAGCCTCTCGTAGTTGTTCATCATTATACTAACTATGAGTAGAAAGTTTTTGTTACTTTTTTTGTTTTGGCTTCTGCCTCTTTTTGCTTATTCAGAGACCGTTGAGACTAATGAGGTTATATTGCCTGAAACTAAGTTCACTGTACAAGGTGTTTTACCTTATGAAGTTACCGATAGAAATGTTATTCTTGAAACTTATGAAGGGAAAAGCACGATAAAGGAAATACCATCACTTAAAGGCGGTGTTTTTGAACTTGAGAAAGAAGTTAAAACTAAAGGGGAGGCAAAGTCAAAAATAATTTCATCCTTTTCTTATGGTATTGGTGATATAATTGACCTGTCATTAGTTGGAATGAGTGAAATACCTTCTGAATCTTATTCTGTCAGTACACTTATAAAGTACAGTAGATTCAAAAGACCTGATGTTATCTATTACTCTTCTCAAGGTAATGAGGTATTGAAGAATACATTTAGGGACATTGACCTTGGAAGCTTTACAATAAATCATTTTACAAAATCTACATTTTTGACAGTTGACGGACAGTTTTTTGAGGATTTCAAAGGGCTTTGGAAAAACCCTTACTTTTCAGATGAAAGAGATAGAAATGTAATTGTAAACAGTACTTTTAAATACACGATAGATAGGGATTCTAAGCTAACATCAATTCTTAAAGTAGAC
>JAPYWX010000136.1 GCA_028276145.1 Spirochaetota bacterium | reverse complement strand
TATAACAATATTCTAGATGCAGATGTGGCACTAGATATGATAAAAAAGTTTTCTAACGAAAACTTCTGTTGTATTATAAAACACAATAACCCCTGCGGTGTAGCCATAGGCAATGACATAAAAGATGCTTTTATCAAAGCTTTTAATTCAGACTCTGTTTCTGCATTTGGTGGAATTATAGGACTGTCAAAGAAGGTAACAAAAGATGTTGCAGAAGAAATAACAAAATATTTCTTTGAAGTTGTCGTAGCACCATCTTACGATGGTGAAGCTCTTGAAATATTAAAAACCAAGAAAAACCTAAGAATAATAGAGGTAGGAAACCTTATATCGTGCTCTGAAGAAGTTGAAGTAAGAAGTATAAACGGTGGAATACTAGTTCAAGAAAAGGACAATTCAGAAGAAAACATAGAAGAATCAAAAGTCGTTACCAACGTTAAGCCAACAAAAGAAGAAATGGAAGATCTAAAATTCGCTTGGGAAATAGTGAAGTTCGTTAAGTCAAACGCCATAGTAATAGTCAAAAACAAACAAACAATAGGTATATGTGGTGGCCAACCTTCAAGAGTTGACGCTGTGAAGATAGCAATAAGCAGAGCAAAAGAGAGGGGGTTTAGCACAGAAGGAGCTGTAGCAGCTTCTGATGCCTTCTTCCCATTCAAAGATAGCGTTGAGATACTTGGAGAGGCAGGAATAAAAGCAATAGTACAACCTGGTGGCTCAGTAAGAGACCAAGAATCGATAGAAGAAGCAAACAAAAGAAACATATCAATGATATTCACAGGAATAAGACACTTCAAACACTAAGAATTACTAGAATTCAAATGTATAGCTAACACCGTTAGAAACAATGTTAGAAGGTGAATAATTATTCTCAAAAAATGACACAGGATCAACATAAATACCGTTTATACTTATTCCTAAATGTAGATGTGCACCAGTTGCTCTACCAGTTGCCCCTACCAATCCCAAAACATCATTTGTAGTGACATTTTGTAACCTATCAACGAGAATCTTACTAAGATGCATGTACACAGAAGAAACTCCATACCCATGGTAAACAGCAACAAAGTTACCAGCTCTTCTGTCTCTACCTTTCGATATGACTATTCCATCAAAAACTGAATAAATTTTAGTTCCCCAGAATTTAGGTATATCAACACCTAAATGTATCCTACCTTGTATTATACCACCTCTTGACCTATTAACACCGTACCCGTCTTTTATCTCTGATAGAATATTTTGAGAATCTGGAAAAGGCGAAGAAAAACTAGTTATAAACCTATCCGTTACTAAATCAGCAAATAAATCACCGTAAAAAGAAAACTTATTTGTCTTAACAACAAACGAATTAGTTACAACAAGCTCTTTTATTACCTTAGGCTTCCTCTTAGCATAAAAAACAGGGTCAATAATAACACTTATAGGTACAACCAAGTTCGTTGAAAAACTTTCATTACTAGAAAATGAAAATACCAAATTAAAATCTGTTAAAACTGTATGAGGTACAGGAACAAGCGAATAAAAAGTATTCTCACCAATTTTATACGGCTTAAAGCTAATATTTCCCTCTAGAGAAATATTCTCTAGAGTCAAATCACTCTCAACAATAACACCAATAACCTCACCTTTTTTGAGTATTACATTAGAAGGGTAAAGAAAAACCTTTGCTTCATACCCAAAAGCAAAACTACCCCCAAACACTAAACAAAAAATAACAACTAACTTTAAAACACCCCTCATATTGAGATTAATTATAAAAGTTACCCACCAAACATAACAAGAACAGAAGTAGCCTGTGAATTTTTCAACACTCTTTTTTGAAATCTTACTAAAAAAGTATTATTATATTAACAAAAGGAGGATTTTTATGAGATATGCTTACAGTCTAATTTTACTATTTATTTTCTCGCTAATGTTAGCCTCTTGTGCAGTGAATCTTTTCTCACCATTAGCAGCAAAGGATTACCCAGAGGCTAACCAATATCAAGCTCAAAGCCTCATTGACCAAGGCAAATACGATGAGATACTAAAAGATCCCGACAAGTACCCCGCTCAAGACAATGTCGCAGCAGCACTAGGAATAATGGGATTTGACCTAAAACTGTTAACCAATTTCCTAAAACCAACCACCAATTCATCTTTAGACATACTATTAGGATGGACGGACATTAAAGATACAAACTATATAAAGGATTTAGGATATGCACTAAATAGGCTTAGAAATGAATACGGCAGCAGTATAGAGAAATCAATTACTCTATTATTAGCAGGGTCAGCATTATCAATGCTAGGATTATTAATACTAGCAGATATAGCAAATACTAATGCTATAAATACTTCGGACGGTATAAATGAAAATGAAATAGATGTCCTATCATATTGGCTATCAAACCCACCCGATAACCTTACAAATCTGTTTAGAAGAATAGGTGATATAAACAGAGATGGTCAAGATGAAACGATAGCAGGAGTAATTGGTGGAGGATTTGTAAACTTTTTCTTAGGACTTCAAAGTATAGCATCATTATCACCTGAATTAACGAATGCAGCAATCCTAACAAATCTATCGAACATTATATCATCTTTGGACCCCGATGGTGATGGTATAATAAGTGATACTGATGTTTCTAACTTCATAGTTTCATTCTTAAGCAATCTAACATCAAGTTCAAACTAATTTTAGGGAGGTTTTATGAAAAAGATATTATATATCTTAACTGTTTTATCAATCACTTATTTTGGATTTGGTGCAACTCTTCAACCATACGAACATATAAACCTATTCCAAGGAGCATTTTCAACAGGAATGGGTAAAGCAACGACAGCCGTAAAAGGTCTAGGAACAGAATCTTTCTTAGCAAACCCAGCAAACGGCGGTGAAAAATTCTCATTTGACATAATATCAATAAATCCATTCCAATTCAACAACACCACCTTACAGTTATTAAGAGATATTCAGGAAATGCAACAAACTCAAGATTTCACAAAGCTCTTTGATTACATAGGCACTCCAGTTAATGCAAGATTGGGAGTCAACTTGATAGGGTTCAACATACCAATATACGACTTTTCACTCAACTTTGGTATTTTTGCAACTGTATACGCTTACCTAGAGGTTCACAATCCATTGTCAACAGCTGGATTACTTGACTTACTTGGATTCTCTGCCGCAAGCTTCTTTATAGGAACTTCTTACTCATTCAAACATCTAGATTTTGGTAATCCTGAAGTAAACAAATACTTGAGTAACCTATCTGTGGGACTAAATATGAAATTTGTTTTCACTGGTGCCTTAAACAGGAAAATAACCTTAGGTGATGTACTTTTAGGTTCTGACCATCTAAACAAAATAATTAGCGAAGAATTAAGTAAGTTAACAGCTATAACAAATCTGCTACTTAAACCAGATATAGGACTATCATACGAACTACCAATAGACGAAATGCAAAAAGTCAATTTTGGATTGTCCATTCTAAACATAGGTGGGATACCAATAGGTGACTTCTACATTCCAACAACATTTAACCTTGGTGCTGCATATTCCTATGACCTATCTACATTAATAGGTAACAGAATGTTACTAAAAAATACATCTGTTTCGTTAGATTTTCATGATATCTTCTTCCAGAGAAAGGACAAGGATTTCTTCAAAAGACTACACATAGGATTAAAAACTGACTTAGCAAACCTAAATGACATAATAGTAGTTAGCTTAGGTTTAGGAATAAGTCAAGGATACCCAACTTTCGGAGTAGGATTCAAATTAGCTACTTTCAAAATAAACTATAGCATATCGGCAGAGGAACTAGGTGTATACGCTGGACAAGACCCAGATGTAAGACAGAACATTTCAATATCAATTGGCTGGTAAAAGTTTTAATAAAGGCGGGTTTCACCCGCCTTTAAAATTATTTACAATCTACCAGTAAGTGAAACTTCAAAGTTTATACCTTTCTGTGGGAATGCTGCAGGGCTAAGACCTATACCACCATTTCTAGGATTCAAGTTCCACCAATCCTGATTGAGTAAGTTCCTAACAGCCACCACTAAATCGTATGAAACACCTGAAATATTAGCAATGTTATTCCATAGTAGTGAAGCATCAACTATCCAATAAGCAGGTAGCTTACCGAGGGTAGTTGAAAGAGAATTTGCTATACCAGGGTCTATCTCACCAACAATGTAATTCATCAAAGAAACATAAACATTCTCCACAACTTTGTAAGAAACTATGAAAGAACCTTTGTGTAACGGTATTCCGTAGTAATCAGAATCTACCCAGTTAGAATTTGTAGTAGTACCACTAACTTCTGTCTTCCAGAAAGATTGATTACCTTGCTCGTATGTATACCCGAGCGTTAGCTGAATATTTCTGTAGAATGGTAATGTAACCTTTAG
>JAPYWX010000184.1 GCA_028276145.1 Spirochaetota bacterium | reverse complement strand
CTACTATCGAGAAAATAAAGAATGAGTACAACAGATTGCTTAACGAAGAGCTACCGAAAGTTTCAAAACTAGCTTCCACCGGTCAACCTGAATATGTCGAAAAAGAGGGAGAATTGAAATCTATCATTGAGCAGATGGCGAATGAGTTGTCTGAATTGAAGGTTATTAATCGAGAGAGTGTCTCTACAGAGTATGTTGATGTGGGTACTAAGGTTGTCTTAAGGTCTAAGGCTACCGGAGAAACAATAGAGTATCATATTCTCGGTGACAAGGAAGCTGATCCTAGTAAGGGTATAATATCCTACAAGTCCCCGTTGGGACTTACTCTTTTGGATAATCCTGTTGGAACTACAGTTAAACTCAATTTAAAGGGTACATACGAAGATTTTGTTATTGAGAGTATATCGGTTTCTGAGTATGTATAATGTTTACTGATGGATTAAGCCAAATAACAAAATACACTATTGAAAAAATAGACAAGGTTCCACAGGATGCTGTTGTTAAGGTTTTGGAGGCTTTATTACAGGAGAGAGAGTTATTTTGGGAGTTTTTTGTATCTATAAATCGTGCTGTTGTCGTTGAAGATACAAACGGTAAGGTTCTGTTTCATAACCCGTATGCTGTAAAGTGGGGAATTATCGATAAGAATACCTTGGTGGTTTCAGAGGAGTTTAGAAGAGTTTTTGATGAAATAAAGAGTAATTTTTCTGAAGGAATACTTACTTTTGAGTCTCAAAGAGTTGTGAAGGTTAAGGATGTTATAGTACCTTCTATAATGAGAGAAAGAGTTTTTGAAATTCTCTGTGTTGCTAGTTCATCACCTGAGAGATGTAAGTATATGTACTTAATTAATGATGTAACTGAGAAAAGAAAGGAAGAGCTGGATGAAAACCAGAAGAGGGTTATGTCCTCTATTGATACACTTCTTACAGGGATAGCTCATGAACTTAAAAATCCACTCTCTTCTATTTACTTTCATGCTCAGGTTTTGAAAAGAAGCTTAGAAGATGTTAGGAATAATGAAGGAAGGATAAGAAATTCTGTAGATGTCATACTTTATGAAGTTAATAGGCTTAATAAGTTGATAAACGATTTTATACAGTCTCTTAGACCCTCTAGGTTTGTTGAGAAATACGAAGATGTGAATGTAATAATCAAAGAGGTCTCTGAAATGCTGTTAGACGATACTAATAGCAAAGGGATATTTTTGGAACTAGTTTTAGATGATTCTATTCCTGAGTTTTTATGTGATAGAGAAGTAATGAAAATTTTAGTTCTAAACTTATTGAGGAATGCAATTGAGTCCATAGAGGAGGGTAAGAGTGGAAGAATTTCTGTAAGTACATCAATTATTACTAAAGATGGAGAAGATTATATAGTCATTTCTGTTAAGGATAACGGTAAAGGGATTCCCAATGAAATTAGACACAGGATTTTTGAACCGTACTTTACAACAAAGCGCTATGGTTCAGGACTTGGGCTTAGTATAGTATATAAAATCGTCAAGGATTACAATGGGTTTATTGAATTTGATTCAAAGGAAGGTGAAGGTACAGAGTTTAGGGTTTATTTGCCGGTTGGTGATAGGCTTAAGAAGCTTACTGTATGAATGTAGTCATTGATTTTAGCAAGGATAATAGAAAGATTTTGAAAGTTTTGAAAGAAGGTAGAACCTTTTACCTTTCTAGTAGTTATTTCCCCGTTTCTGAAGCTGAGAAAGTTGCTAAAAGCTTGAAGTTTGAGAAGGATACGATTTTGGTGGTTGGGCTTGGTAATCCTTATCTGATTAGAGAGTTAGCTTTATCTAATCTAGATAAAAAAGTGCTGGTTATTGAGTTCTTCGAAAGTATATACTCATGTGTTTTTTCTGATAAGGAGCTTAAATCTCTTTTGATGTTATCTAATGTGGGTGTTGAATTTTTTGATTCTTTTGAAAAGTTTAAGGTTTTTGTTAGTGATTTGGGGGACTTTGATTATTATATACATCCTTCGTATAAGTTTTTGGTTCCTTTCTTGGGGGAGGTTGAAGTTGCTATTAGGAGCCATTTACAAAATATGGCAATCAACAAAAATACAGTAAAAAGGTTTGGGAGGGTATGGGCAAAGAATTTTGTTTCTTCGCTCAAATTTGTATCTAAAGTAAAGGGTGTTGTTGATTTGTTTGAGAAATTTAAGGATTTCAATACTGTTGTTATTGGTGCTGGACCTTCGTTGGATAACGATATTGAGTTAGTTAGGAAGCTTTATAATAATTCTCTTATAGTAGCATCTGATACTTCGTTTTTGCCTCTTCTCAGAAATGGCATAAAGCCGGATATAGTTGTTAGTGTTGACCCTCAAAGTAAAAATTTCCTTTACTTGATTTACGAAAAGATTTATGACGATGTGATTTTTGTTTGTGATACTCTTTATTTACCTTTGGTGTATGAGTTTATACCGAATGATAACATTTTTCTGTTTGATTCACCGTTTAAGCTTTGGGGGGAGGTGAAGAAAGTATTAGGTGAGAAAGGAGAACTTTTTGTTGGTGGCTCTGTTGTGTGTACTGCTATTGATTTAGCATTTAGAATTGGTAGTGGTAATATCCTTCTCTTCGGCAATGACCTCTCGTTTACTGACTATAAAATGTACTGTAAGAACAATATATTTGAGATGTCTTTGATGTTGGAGGCAAATTTTATTGATCCTTATGACCCTTGGACTTTTATTTCAAAGTATCCTTTAGTTAAAGCTTTGAATAATGTAGGTGATGAGGTTTTCACTGACCCTAGGATGCTTACTTTCAAAAAGTGGATTGAAAATTACATTTC
>JAPYWX010000133.1 GCA_028276145.1 Spirochaetota bacterium | reverse complement strand
CTTTACCTTGTCTAACATTAGCCCATCTTCCGGCTTTCTCTAGTGCTATCATGTGCACTACATTGTCGTTAACTATTTTACTATCTATCACATCGTAGCCCATCTGTGATACAACTTTTTGCGAGAGAATTTCGAAGGTAGAAGTTGAGCAAGTGACAAAGTCCTTTAACTTATCATCCATCCTCAAGTCCGAGTATTTCATCAGTTTTTCTTGAACATCAAGGTAATTAGGTCTATATTGAGCTATTCTTTCCCATTGTTCTATTGCTTCAAGTATCATTTTCCTTGATTCATAGACGGAAGCTAAAGCATACCTTATAGCTATTGTTACGTTGTTTTCTTCGTTAGCGTATTTTAGTGCTCTTTGGAATTCTGAAATTGCCTTGTCTAGGTTTCCTGTTTCAGAGGCTATTAAAGCTATTTGATATATTACTTTGATTTTAAGGGAATTATCAGGTGTGCGTTCAGCTATTTCGAATTCTTGCATTGCTTTTGATAAATTATTCATGGACTTGTATATAAGCCCAAGGTAGTAGTGTGCTTCGAAATTTTTAGGATCATTTTTTACACAGTTAGAGAATGCTGACAGTGCATCGCCGTACCTATTCATGTCCATATATATCTTACCAATATAAAACCAAGCTTCAGCGTACGAAGAGTTGACCTTTACTGATTTTTGGAGGTAATTCAGAGCATTTTCTCTCATTCCCCTATCGTAGAATATTTTACCTATGTTGAAGAGTGCTTTGTAATCGTTTGGATCCATTTTTGATATTAGTAAGAATTCTTTTTGAGCTTCTTCTAACTGCCCGAAAGAGAGGTATATATCTGCCATTCTGTATCTTGCTTGCTTTTCAGTTGCTTGAGAAGAAAATTTACCTAGTGCTAATGCTTGCCTATACTCAATTAATGCTAAATCTTTTTTGCCTGTTGCGTAATAGCAATCTGCTAAGTAAAGGTGAGCTAGAGCATTTTTTTCATCCTTCTTTATATACTCTTCAAGGTCTGCTATTGCACCGTTGTAGTCTTTTTCATCTATTTTCTTTTTTATTATGTCTAGCCTAAGGGGTTGCATCAACGATCTGAAAAGGTAAACAACTAAGAATCCGATTATTACAGCAGCAATTGCTCCTAATATTAGGATGTCCTCCATCTTCTCCCTCTTTAAGTTATTATAAAGATTTCTTTTGTACTTAATAAAATATCGTTTTCTAATTTGGTGTTATTAAAGCAGAATTGTATCATTAAAGCGATTTGCCTTATGGTACTATTTGATTTGTTTTTCAGAAAGTAGTTTTCTGGTATTCTTGAATTTGATATTGTTTTTGGTTAAGGTAATCCATTAGAATTACTTTTCAGAGGAGTAGAATTTTACGATAATTTTCTTGAAAAGTTTTAAGGGGTGGGATGATGGTTAGGAAGTATTTCTTTGTTGGGATAGGTGGTATTGGGATGAGTGCCCTCGCAATGATTCTAAAAAGTAAAGGTTATGAGGTGATAGGTTCTGACAGACAGGATAGTGATAAGCTTAAGGAACTCGAGAGGCTAGGTATAAAAACTTTTGTTGGTCATAGGGAAGAAAACTTAGAGGATGATGTGGATGTTGTTGTTTATACAAATGCTGTGCATGACGATAATCCTGAGCTTTCCAAGGCACGAAGACTTGGTAAGAAGATAATATCAAGGGCTGAGCTTTTGGCAGAGATAGAAAAAGATTACATTTCTATAGGTGTGGCTGGGACTCACGGCAAAACTACGACTACATCCATGGTATCGAAAGTTCTTCTAGATGCGGGGTTTGATCCTACGGTGGCAAATGGTGGGAATTTGCCATACATTGGTGGTAATGCCAGAATAGGGAATACAAAGTATTTTGTTTACGAAGCTTGTGAAGCATTTGGTAGTTTTTTACATTTTCATCCTTTCATAGGTGTTGTGACTAGTATTGATAATGACCATGTTGCAGAGTATTATAAAACCATGGACAACTTAATGAACGCTTTTGTAACTTATATAAACAATGTTGATTCTGAAGGTAAGGTGATAATTAATGGAGATGACCCTCTGGCATTTGAAGCTATGATGAAGTCGGGACGCGTTGGTTGTATTACATATGGGATAAGAGATGGCAATAACTTGGTTGCTGATGCTATAAGCCTTAACAAACTTTCAACAGAGTTTGATGTGTTTTTCAACGGTTCTTTCCTGGTTAGGATGAAGATAAATGTTCCAGGGATACATAACGTTTATAATTCTTTGGCTACTATAGGTGTAGCTATATCGTTAGGGATTGACCCGAAAATTGTTGCTCAAAGCCTCAAGGATTTCAAGAATGCTGAAAGAAGGTTTGAAATCAAATTTGAAGATGAGAGGTTCACTATAATTGATGACTATGGGCACCACCCTTCAGAAATAAAAGCTACCTTGACTTCAGCTAAGAATTTGGGTAGGAGAAATGTTATAGCTTTGTTCCAACCTCATTTGTGGTCTAGAACATGGGCCTTGTATAGAGATTTTGCTCTAGCACTGAATATTGCTGATAAAATTGTTGTTACGGAAGTTTATGGCGCTAGAGAGGAACCAATTCAAGGCTTTTCGGCTAAGTTTATAGTTGATGAGTTAGTTAGGTTAGGAAGGAAAGAATCGGATGTTTTCTTTGTTAGAACTAAGGAAGAAGCGTTTGATTTGGTATCTAGGTTGTTGGTGAATGATTCAGCCTTGGTGATTTTAGGTGCAGGGGATATAAACAAAGTCTTCCAAAGGGTTATGGAGTTGGTTAAAAAGTAGTTATGGATTATCTCCGTAGGGGGCTTATCTTAGGCCTTAGAAAATACCAAAATTTATTCTTAGTTTTGGTTCTTTTGACTTTACCATTAGTTGTAGAGGATTATTTGTTGGTTTCTAAAAAATTGGACGACTTGGTAAGATACGTAGAAGTTAACAAAGTTTCTTCAACTAATATTATATCTCCAATAACTACTAGTTTTGTAAACGAATATGAGTTGAGCAGTATTAAGAAGAATCTTCCTCTCATTGTCATTAGGGTTAGTAACATTGGGGATGAAGTTTCTGAGATTGTAGGATTTATAAATGAATTGGGTGCTTCTATTAGGGAGATCAAATTTACAAAGGATATTGGGTTTTTGATACTTAGTAAGATTCCTCAGAGAATACTAACCAATCTTGTTGAGGAGATATTACTAAATACGGCTATTATTGATTCTTACGCTTTGAGTAGCGAGTATTTACAGAAGATTCCTAACGTAAGAATATTAGTTAGTAATAGGTTTGTTGTGCCTAAGAGTGTGATTCTTTATCCTTTTAGGTCAGTTGAAGAGATACAGAGTGTTATATATAGTGTAATAGGTAGTAGAGTGACTTCTGAGGTTATATATGCGTTTTCTTATGTTCTGTATAGTGTAGGTAAGCCAAATGTTAAGTTTGATGAAGAAGAGTATCATAGCATAATGAAAGAGTATGTTAAATCTATTAAGGTTGAAGAGATTAATGTTTCAAAAGGTGATTTGATATTGAGTAAAGGTGAAACAATAGACGAGCAGAAGGTTTACTTGGTAAGAAGTTTTGTTAAAAATCTGAAGTTAGCGTACTTGGTAAATGATGCTTTGAAAGCAATTGTAGTTTTGTTCATAGTCCTTTTATCCGTTCTGCTTGTTTCAACATTTAAGGAAGTAAGAAACCCTGAAATATTGTTGATAAATTCGTTTATACTGATGATTCCTTTGTATCTTCAAATACTCTTTGCTGATAAATTAGGTGATAATTCAGTGTTTTTATCTTCATTACCTCTCTTTGCGACTTTGAATAGCTTGATATGTGGTAGGAAGAGCACATTTGTTTTGTCTTTGCTTTACGCATTTTTGGTTCTGATATTTTTGCCTTTTGACTATTTCTTGGTTGTATATTGGGCTACTGTTTCATTGGTTGTGATTCTCCTTTCAGGTAATATTACAAGAAGGTATGAGTTTATATTTGTAGCTTTGATAGTTTCCGTTGTTATGATTTTGGTTATGGTTCCTTTGTACTATATTCATAACTTTGAATTAATAAGTAGTATTTATGGTATTTTTGCTGTTTCTTTTTTAAGTGCTTTTGCGAACATGATGTTGTTTTTGCTCATACTGCCGTTATTTGAATATTGGTTTAGGCTTGCTACTCCGTTTATTTTGTATGAGTTAACAACTATAGAGCATCCGCTTTTGCGGATGCTTATGGAAAAGGCACCAGGCACTTATCAGCATTCCCAGAATGTAAGTATTTTGGCGGAGGCAGCTACTGAAGCCATAGGTGCTAATACACTTTTAGCGAAAGCAGGTGCTTTGTATCACGATATAGGTAAAGTTTATAACCCTGATTACTTCACTGAAAATATCGGTGGTAAGACAAGGGAAGATGTGAATATATACCAATATACAGAAATAATAAAGTCCCATGTTACTAAAGGTGTTGAATTAGCTAGAAAGTATAGGCTCCCTAGGGAAATAGAGAATATGATTTGGGAGCATCACTCAGACAGCTTGATAAAGTATTTCTATCAGCA
>JAPYWX010000132.1 GCA_028276145.1 Spirochaetota bacterium | reverse complement strand
AAACACAGGTGCAGAAATAGAACTAGAAAAAATACCAATAAGCAACGAATACATGAGTTACTTAAAAAGAAAAAATGATAATGAGGTAAAACCTCTCGAGTTAAAAACTCTTGAGTATGCTTTGACGGGGGGAGAGGATTATGAATTAATATTCACCGTACCACCGGACAAAGAGGAAGAAATTAAAAGAATTTCAGAGAAAGTAGGAGTAAAGATAACGAAAATCGGCAAAATAACCGAGAGCAAAGGAATAAAAATGTTATTCAGAAACAGGGTAATAAAACCTGAAGAAATATTGAATAAATATGGATGGGAGCACTTCTAAATGTCTATTTCTACGACTTCCTTAGCGTAGGTCTCTATAAATTCTTTCCTTCTCTTAACATCTTCACCCATGAGTATGGAGAAAATGTTATTAGCCTTTATAGCATCCTCTAATGTGATTTTTAGTAATTTCCTAGTCTCAGGATTCATAGTTGTTTCCCAGAGCTGTTCAGGGTTCATCTCACCTAATCCCTTATACCTCTGAACAGTAAAGTTTTTACCTTTCAGCGATTTTACTATTTTTTCTTTTTCTTCATCAGAATAAGCGTAGTAATTAGTCTTTCCTACGGATATTTTGTACAAAGGCGGCAAAGCAGAATAAACATATCCTTCCTCTATAAGTGGCTTCATGTACCTATAGAAGAAAGTAAGTAGCAATGTCCTTATATGCGAACCGTCAACATCAGCATCTGTCATTATTATTATCTTACCATATCTAACTTTGGATATATCAAAATCCTCGGCTATACCCGTACCAATAGCAGTGATAATCGTTTTTATCTCTTCATTATCAAGAAGCCTAGCTAGCCTTGCCTTCTCAGCGTTGAGTATTTTACCTCTAAGAGGTAGTATTGCCTGAAACTCCCTGTTTCTTGCTTGCTTTGCACTTCCACCTGCCGACTCCCCCTCAACTATAAACAACTCTGTTTTCTCTGGGTCCCTCTCTGAACAATCAGCTAGCTTACTTGGCAACATGAAGGAATCCAGAGCACTCTTTCTTCTCACAAGCTCTCTAGCTTTCCTTGCTGCTTCCCTAGCTCTAGCCGCCTCTATAGCCTTTTCTAGTATCTTCTTAACTGCATCTAAATTCTTCTCAAAAATTGGTACTAACTTCTCATAAACAATATCCTCAACTATGCTCCTAACTTCAGAATTCCCGAGCTTAGTTTTCGTCTGCCCTTCAAACTGAGGTTCCGGCAACTTAACACTGACTACATAAACTATACCTTCCCTTATATCCTCCCCCGTAAGCTCTATCTTTGCCTTCTTATCAAATCCTAGTTTTTCGTAAAACTCTAGCATCACCTTCGTAAGCCCAGACCTAAACCCTGTAAGATGCGTACCTCCTTCTATAGTTTTTATCGAGTTAACATAGGTATACCCTATTTCATCATACTCAGTGGTATATCTAAATGCTATCTCAACAATGATAGGCCTACCATCGCTAAGAGAGTTCTCACTATATATGTAAAATGTACCAGTTATACACTTATTTTCTTTTGTAAGAGCTTCAACAAACTCTACTATACCCCCTTCGTAATAGAAAACATCTCTTTTCCCAATTCTTTCATCAACTAATTCTATCCTCACTCCTTTGTTAAGAAAAGCCAACTCATTAAGCCTAGAGTGAAGAACTTCATAATTGAATGTAACACCTTTATCAAAAATTGTCTTATCAGGCTTAAACCTAACAATTGTACCAGTCCCTTCAACACCTTCCTTCTTTACAATAACATCAGTCTCAGGAATCCCTCTTCTATACCTCTGATAGTACAATTTACCATCTCTCTTAACGAATACCTCTAGGTACTCAGAAAGAGCATTAACAACAGAAACACCTACACCGTGTAAACCACCCGAAACTTTGTATACTTTATTATCAAACTTACCACCTGCATGTAGCTTAGTCATCACAAGCTGTAAAGCCGAAATACCATACTGAGGATGAATGTCGACCGGTATACCTCTACCATCATCCTCAACCTCAACTACATCACCAGGGTGAATAGTAACTTTTATGTTTTTACAATAACCTGCAATAGCCTCATCAATTGAGTTATCCACAACCTCGTAAACTAAATGATGATAGCCAGAGGGACCAGTAGAACCAACGTACATTCCTGGCCTTTTTCTAACTGGCTCAAGCCCCTCAAGAACTTGAATATCCTGAGCATTGTATTCCTTTTTATCACTCATATTACATGAATTTTAAACGAAAATCAAACAAGTTTGGAAATTAAAAGGAGAGCCTAAGGCTCTTTCTTGCCTTTCTTTTAAGAAAGTTCTTTTAGCACCTAATTAAAAATGTGCTGTTAAGCACTTTTGTGCTGTTAAGCACTTTACTTCAAGTAGTCCCACCCACCCTTTATTGTCGTTGGAAGGCTTCGCCTTCTAACACCTTTCATTTATTAAAGAGGTTTTTAAACACTTAAGAAAGTGCTATTCAGCACAAGTGCTTTAAGCACAAAGTGCTTTAAGCACAAAGCGCCATGAAGCACTTAACTAGGTTTTTGAACCCCCTAGTAGAAGAATAAACAAATTTTCTAGCAGGGGCGGATGCCCCTGTTAAAATAAAAAAAATTAATAACGATAAGCTGCTCCCCCGTGAATAAGCGATATAATCCTATTACTGACCCAGACCATCGGAAAAGCAAAAACGAAGTTTATAGGTGCCTCTATTAGCATAACAAGCCACACATTCGCCAAAGATATGTTATGGAAAATTACAGATTCCAGGAACAAAACAATATATTTTACGAAAGTAGTAAGAAACGAAACGACTGGCAATGTGAATATTGACTCATAAACAAAAACCTTTGAATACACCTCAACCAAATACGCAGCAGTAGCAAAAACCACAATATGTGTGCCAATTATAGCACTCGAGAGGATATCAACCACTAGTCCTAGAATAGCACCGAATATAATTCCACTTGTAACACCAACAGTAAATGAGTATGCAAGAACAAAAATCATCAGAAGGTCAGGGAAGAACCCATAAACCCTAAACTGAGGTATAACCTGAACAATCAAAAGAACAGCAAGAAAAAAATACCCCCAAAACCTATTCATACTACGAATACCTCTGCCTCATCTCCTCAACTTCTTTGATTAATCTCTGCTCAATTTCATCTATCTTTTCTAGCTTATCATTAGGAATCTCTATCTTTATTCTCATTATTTCTGATATTGATTTTATCTTCTCTAGCTCGCTCATAGGAACTTTATAGTTAACGACTAAGTCATGTAACAAGTCATACAACTTCAGTATTATCCTAGCCATTTTAACCTGTTTCTGAGGAGAACAGTATGAATCTATAGGGTCATAAGCTGTCTGTTGTAGAAAACCAATTTTTATTATTCTCGCTATCTCAAGTACTAGCTTCTCAGATTGTGGTATAGCATCAAGTCCTACAATCTTGACTATCTTCTGAAGTTTATCTTCCTTAACTAAGATATCCATTATCCTCTGCCTCAAATTTTTATACTCTGGGTCAATCTTACTCCACCAATCAGAAACTGTATCAACGTAGAAACTATAGCTAAGCATCCAGTTTATTGACGGGAAGTGTCTTTGACTTGCTAAACCTTTATCAAGAGCCCAGAAGCATTTTGTGAATCTCTTTGTGTTCTGGGTGACAGGCTCGGAGAAATCACCACCGGCAGGTGAAACAGCACCGATAAGAGTGAGTGAAGCTTTCTTACCACTCAGAGTATCAACATAACCAGCTCTTTCGTAGAACGCTGCTAGCCTTGAACCTAAGTAAGCTGGGAATCCTTCCTCAGCTGGCATCTCTTCTAACCTACCGGAAAGCTCCCTCAATGCCTCTGCCCACCTACTAGTAGAATCAGCCATAAGTGCCACATTATACCCCATGTCTCTAAAGTATTCACCTATTGTTATACCTGTGTATATTGAAGCTTCTCTAGCAGTAACCGGCATGTTAGAAGTATTAGCGATGATAACTGTTCTTTCCATAAGTGGCTTACCTGTAAGCGGGTCAGTCAACTTCGGGAAATCCTCAAGAACTTCCGTTATTTCGTTTCCTCTTTCACCACAACCAACGTATATGATTATGTCAGCATCAGACCATCTAGCCAACTGGTGCTGTGTAACTGTCTTACCAGTACCGAAACCACCAGGTATAGAAGCAGTGCCACCTCTAGCAATAGGAAATAAGAAATCTATCACTCTTTGGCCTGTAAACATCGGTTCAGTAGGAACATATTTGTTTACTATCGGCCTAGGGAGTTTGACAGGCCACCTGTGATACATTCTCAATTCTTGCTTGCCTCTAACAGGGTCATCCAAAATACATACAACTTCTTCCACAGTGTATTCACCTTCTTTAGCCACATACACAACTTTACCAGCATTATCAGGAGGAACAAGAATTTTATGAACTATTCTGGAAGTCTCAGGAACTTCACCTATTATCTGCCCACCTCTAACTAAATCACCTTCTTTAACCAAAGGCTTAAAATGCCACCTTTTAGTTCTATTCAAAGCAGGTAAA
>JAPYWX010000131.1 GCA_028276145.1 Spirochaetota bacterium | reverse complement strand
TTCTCTACTGGGTCACCAGCATCAATTATATTCTCAAAATTTACACCTTTTACTACCCTTCCCTTGTCTATGTCTAGACAAGGAATGATTCTCTTTGCTAACATTTATGTAATTGTGAAGGTTCTTTTGTTTTTACTTCAATAAATTGTTCTTTTCGTTCTTCTTCTTGCTTCTTGGTTGTTTTTGTTTGGTTTTGTTTTTTTGGCTAAACAAACAAGTTAACATAATTTTTTATAAATTTCTATAATCTTTGCTTAGACAGTGTTTCTGAAAGTTGTAGAGGACGAAACAGGGTGAACAAGGTGCTTAATAGCACAGGTGCTTAATAGCACATTTCTAAATATTTAACTTCTTGATTTTGCTAGTAGAAATTCTTAAATTTTTTATAAGGTTAAATTAAGGGGGAGGGAGTTGTGAATTTTATTGAAAATTGTAGGCATCCGTCATTTGCTGGTAGCTTCTACCCTTCCGAAAAATTTAAGTTAGAAGAAATGGTCAGAAACTACATTCAAAGAGCCGAAGTACCGGAAGAAATTAGGAAACAAGATATATCAGCCATTTTAGTACCTCATGCAGGGTACAAATATTCAGGACCAGTGGCAGGATACTCTTACAAAGCAGTTGAAGGCAAAAACTACACAACTGTAATTCTCATGGGACCCAGTCACAATTTTTATTCTACCTCTTTCATCTTAGACAATAGGGATTTCTACAAAACTCCTCTAGGACTAGTAGAAATAGATAAAGAGGTTATAAACTTTCTTTCTAAGTTTGAGAGATTCGAAACGATAACGAACATACACGATGAAGAACACTCACTAGAAGTACAGATACCATTCATACAATTAGCTCTAGGCAATGTAAAATTAGCGCCCATTCTCTTTGGTGATGTTAGCAAAACTTCAATGATAACAATGGCGGAAGCCATTGATAAAATAATCAACACTTTCACAGATAGAAAATTTCTAATAATTAGCTCTAGTGACCTATCTCATTACCATACATACGAAGAAGCCTACGAACTTGACAAGAAATTAGCACAAATATTTGAATCAAAAGACTTTGAAAAGTATATAAGCTACTTAGCACACAGAGAAATAGAGGCTTGTGGTGCCGGACCACTTGGAACACTAATTTATTACGCTAGAGAGAAAAACAAAACTGCCAAAGTTCTAAAACTTCTTAACTCTGGAGACACAAGCGGACCTAAAGACTACGTAGTTGGATACATGTCAGGAGTAGTCTATTAAAAGACCTCTCTTAAAATCTTCTCTATACTGTCTTTAGAAGGCGAATAAGGTGAAGAAGCTATAGAGCGCCCCATGTATGTTACAGCGTCCTCAGCAATGTGCTTCAAATCAGATTTCTCAACACCAAAATCAGACAACTTCTTGTTCAAACCTAAATAAGTGACTAGGTAATCTATTGCATCAATCAAAGTATGCATAACTACCATATCGTTATTACCCCTAACCTTTATACCAAATGCATCAGCTACCTTTTTGTACTTCTCAACATTGAACATAAAACTATGTTCAACAACCTTTCTGAAAAGAATAGCCAATCCCTGACCATGAGAAATATGAGGGAACCTAGCAGTAATAGGATGCTCTATTGCATGCATTAATCCAACACCAGTAATATCTATAGCCAACCCCCCAAGAGTAGAAGCAAATTGTAAGTTCTCCCTAGAAATCAAATCACCACCATTGTTATACGCAACAAATATGTTAGATAAGATAAGCCTTATAGCTTTTTCTGATAAAGACTCACTAATCGGATTAGAATTTTTACTAACGAGAGACTCAACAGCATGAGAAAGAGCATCTATAGCTGTAATAGCCGTAAGATGCTTATTCATATCAGAAGTCATAGAAGGAATGAGCAAAGCATACTTAGGATAAATAGCCTGTGACCTCAAAGCCCTCTTTTGAACTTTTACTTTATTTGTTATTACACTGTATCTATTAACTTCACTACCAGTACCTGAGGTAGTAGGCACCATAACAGTAGGTAAAGCCCTTTCAGGAATCACATTCCCTTCCACGCAATCCCATACATCAATTCCATCGTTTGCTAATTTCAAAGCTATAGCTTTGGTAGCATCCATTACACTGCCACCACCTATCCCTACCAAAATCTCAGGTTTAAAACTTCTAAGAATATCGTAACAGAAATCTATATTCTCCAAAGTGGGATTAGGCTCAACCTCAGAAACTATAACAAACTCACCACCCAAAGAAGACAAAACATTATAAACCCTCTCATAATGTGAGCTAACCTTGAAATGATTCTTACCCGTCACAACAGCAATTTTCTTATACCCTCTCAGCAAGTCAAGCAAAGCTATAACATCATCACTTTTAACAATCTGTGTTTTACTAAGAGAAATGAACAAATTAGGCATAAATAATATAATTAAAGATAAAGGAAATGAATTTCAATTTATAAGGTTCTTACCTCTCTTACTTAATTATTCATCACCGCTAGAGTGAACGTATTTCAATAAAACGACGGGGCTAAACCTAAACTTGAAATAATATACCCCTATACAGTATAATGCTTTCAGTCAACATGGATATAACAATTCCTATAGCTTTTTTAGCTGGTGTTTTGTCTTTTCTATCCCCTTGTGTTCTGCCTCTTGTTTTACCTTATATTTCGTACATTTCTGGAGTATCAATCTCTGCTTTAAAGGGTGGTGAGATTAAAGGAAGCGAAAGGATAAGAGTTATCTTATCAACTTTATATTTTATTCTAGGTTTTAGCGTTGTATTTATCACTTTCGGAGTCGTAGCAGGGCAAATAGGTGGAGTACTGGTAAACATAAAAGAGTGGATAGGTAGAATTGGAGGAGTGATAATAATTATCCTAGGGCTACACATGGTAGGAATAATACGGATACCGTTTCTTGATTATGAGAAAAGGGCTGATATGTCAAATTTAAAAGGGGGATACCTAGTATCTTTATTGATTGGTATGGCTTTTGCCTTTGGCTGGACACCTTGCATCGGTCCAATACTTGGTGGAATAATAGGAATAACAATATATGAAGGTAATCCTATTCTAGGAGCAGTTTTACTCGGAACATACTCATTAGGGCTTGGCTTACCATTTTTTTTAACATCAATATTCATCAATGTATTCGTGAAACTAATATCAAAATTCAAAAATGCAGTTAGAATTACAGAAATAGTCGGCGGAATAATAATAATACTACTTATATCTTCCTCGATTTCAATTATCTCATCATTTATCATCAAAGTTTTTCCATTCCTAGCAACCTTCGGGTAAATATGTCTTAAATATTACAGAACATTCAAACAAAAAAACAGTACTAAACACAAATTTAATAAAAAATACTACAAACATCTAGTGAATGAATCTAAACACTGTAATAAAAACAGTTACAACTGTAAAACCTATACCTATTAGCCAAGTAAGAAGGTTAAATTTCTTATTCATGTCATCAAACCTTTTATCAGAGTAATGTATAAGTTCCTCAAATCTTCTGTTCATATCATCAAACCTCTTGTTCATATCCTCAAACCTTTTGTCAGAGTAATGTAATAACTCCTCAAACCTCTTATCAGTGTATTCTTTTTGCTCTTGGAATCTCTTTTCTGCATATTGCATTAACTCCTCAAACCTTCTGTTAATCTCTTCAAACCTCTTGTCTGAATATTGCATCAACTCTTCAAATCTTTTATCCGTATACTCCCTCTGCTCTTGAAATCTTTTATCCACATATTGCATCAATTCTTGAAACCTCTTATCTGTATATTCCCTTTGCTCCTCAAACCTCCTGTTAATCTCTTCAAACCTCTTGTCTGAATATTGCATCAACTCTTCAAATCTTTTATCCGTATACTCCCTCTGCTCTTGAAATCTTTTATCCACATATTGCATCAATTCTTGAAACCTCTTATCTGTATACTCCCTTTGCTCCTCAAACCTTCTGTTAATCTCTTCAAACCTCTTGTCTGAATATTGCATCAACTCCTCAAACCTCTTATCTGTGTACTCCCTTTGCTCCTCAAACCTCCTATTCGTATTCTCTATTAATAACCTTATCTCTTCCCTAATTTCCGATATATCTTCTTTGACCTCTTCTTTAACATTCGCCATCTCTCCCTTAATTTCCATTAGCCTATCTGAAATCATTAACATATCCTTACTAATCAACTTGAATCCCTCTTTTACCTCATAACCTAATTCTTTTACATCGTTCTTCTCCGAAAACGACTCAACAATTACCTTAACATACCTCTTCAATGCTTCCCTATCCTTAACCTCAAACGCCCTTGACAATTCTTCTTCCAATATATCTTCAAGCAATACTTTTGACATATTCTCAATATAATTAATCCACCTAACCCCTGTCAAGAATCGTGCTTAAAGCACATTTTTACTCATACATCCTTAAGACTTAAAAAAGGCTTAACCTCTCTACAACTCTCCAAACGCTTAATAAGAAGGTGCTTTTAGCACCTAATTAAGAAAGTGCTTTAAGCACAAAGTGCTTTAAGCACAATGTGCTATAAGCATTTAAGTAGTCCCACCCACCCG
>JAPYWX010000145.1 GCA_028276145.1 Spirochaetota bacterium | reverse complement strand
TGCATTGGTATAGTCAACAAATACACCAAAACCTAAGCCACTTATATTAGTTGAATAAATTCTAGCAGGTAAATTCTTATTTGACAATCCCCATACATAGTTAGTTATAAAGTTCGTATCAAAGAGTATAAACAGTTTAATTATATCGTTCCCTGTAGGACCGTAGTTTACAACAGTATAAGTTAAAGTATTTGTCTTAACAGCGTTATCAATCTTCGGTGGGCTAACGGAAGCAACAGGCTGAGGCGAAGGAATAACAACAAGTGTATTCTGTCTAGGATAAGTGGCATTAGTATTATAAATGAGATACCTACTCGTACCAAACTTATCATACACAATCTGTGGCCAAACGAAATTAGAAGTCTTCACACCCACAGGTAAATCAGGCGTCTGAGTGACATAAAACTTTATCCTCTCAAGTCCATTCTGCCCAGGTAGATAGTAACCAGCACTAGCGTAATTTATCCTTATCCTATTCGTACCGTTGTAGTTAGTCTGAGAGATGTATGTATTAGCTAAAGAACCGAGAATTATTGACTCATAATAATTTGATACTACAAAGCCATTCGGTATGAGTATCTCAACAACTCCCAAATCAGGTCTATTAGCTAAGCCTGAAGTAGAAAAGTCATAAATCATCTCATAAACATTATTTCCCTCGTACATAGGCGTAGGTGAGAAAGAAAGTCCAGCATACATGTATGGATCATCATAAACCTTAACACTTAAGCCAGTACCAACCTCATAAGACTTTTTCCAGCCAGTAGTAGCGTAGTTTATCGTAGTAGCAGTACCTGGCTCCTTGTTACAATCAACATAAACGGAGAATTTGTAATTTCCAGAAACATCAGGAGTAGAAGGTGTAACTAACCTAAACGAAACCTTTATAGTCCTATTAGCAACACTACTATCTATTATACCCGGTCCCGGAGTAGCCATCCTAAACCTTATAAGCAAACTATTAGTATCGCTAGGGTCAACTCTCACAAGGAACTGATTCTGAGCAGGCTCACCTGAAAACACCCTATTATTTGTATTAGTACCAGTTATATAGTTATTCTCAACCCATACAGCATTGGTATCCCAAGCACCAAAGCCAGCAGGCTTAGTAATTTTTATTTCACCCACACCACTATCACTAGTAGTTATATCGTTAGATATAACGATAGTATAGATATTTGTAGAATTCTTCACAACCTCCGAAGGAGTGATGTATGCTACAGTATTACTCGTGACAGTCCTAATAGTGAAGTCATCCCAATAAGCCTCCTGAGCCTCACTAACAAATACAAGAGAATCATTACCAAACTCAACAACAAGGTTTGAGTACCACGCTACAGGTGTCTCACCCACCTTGTACCAAGAACCAGTAGTAGAATAAGGCGCAGGATTGAGATAAAAAGTAACCTTAGTACCATCATGTGTAATCTTTAAGCCAATAATACTAGTATTAGCATACGAAGTACCTGCACTACCACCATAGAAATTCATGTTTAGATAGCTAGAACTAGCATCCTGCATATTTACCCTGAGGTAAGAGAAATTAGTAGTATCACCCCAGTAGTTGGTGAAAACACCAGAAGCAAAGTTAAAGTTATTCAACCCCCCTCTGTAAAATCCCCAATCACTCAAAGTGGCATTACCACTAACCATACCTTCATAAAAAACCACAAAGTTATCGTAATTATCCCACTCGTTAGTTTTGTAGTTTTCCTCTGCTATCCACACATTGACATAGCTCTTGTGATAAAGCGACTGACCACGAGCATCTGAAAGATTATCAACTCTGGCCATCCTCCTAACGACAGTGAAGCCAAAAGGTTCTTCTGGCTTAGCTACTATAACTCTACCGATGTTGGTATTAGAAACAGGGACAAATTTTATACCATTACCAGCAAAGTAGTTATTCAATGTAAGCTGACAGTTGTTACCTCTACCATATATTATCAAACTCGGATCACTAACACCATTAGCAGTACCAACTGTCTGAGCTGAAGGAGCACCCCCAGAATTCCAAGGAGCCCCACCTGGATCATTAGAAGGAAGTTGAGAACTATTAGTTGTACTCTTAAATATACCGCTCTTACCTCTTAGTGTGTTCATTTGCCAACCGTTGTTAGTTATACTCAAGCCACTACTAAAGTTCTCATAGTAATAATAAGAGATACCAAATCCTTCAAAAGCAATCAAAAAGCTAAAAACCAAAACTAAAAATACCTTAATTCCCTTCATAATTCCCTCCTTACTTAACTAAAACAATAGTACCGGTATATACATTTTCACCCACCTTTATTCTGTACACATAAACGCCATTCCTTACCATCTTGCCGTCCATATCCTTGCCATCCCATCCTATAACACCATTAACAAACCCTTCACTACTCTGCTTCTTATACCTCTTAACGAGCCTACCATCAAGCGAGTATATACTCACCTCATACTCATTATAAGTCTTATCAAACTCAAATGATATCTTCACTATACCGTAGTCAGGGTCAGTAGGATTACCGCCAACTACAGGTGTAAACACTCTAGGCGAAGATGTAACATTCCTTATGACACCACTAAGTTCTTTAGCTGACTCTAAAACAGCATAGTACCTACTTAGGTATGAAACTTTAGCAATAATGAATTTATTCTGCTTATCAACTTGCCCACCTACCCTTATCCATTCTCCAGTTGTTGGCTTCCAGTAGTATATACCAAACTTATCTTCGTTGACATAAGCATTACTCACAACAGAAGGATAGTAGAAGTAGAGTATTATATCACCATCTATACCTATTTCTTTAATTAGTTCATCAAATGAATAGCCTCTAACATCTAAGAAGAATGCCATAAGTGAATTATCCTTTGGCTTAGCGAGTTTATCATCTTTTTGTATAGCATTTTTCTGTAGTTCTGTTAGGTTAGTGATGTAAAGGTCAACTGAGAAATCTCTGTTTATATTACCCTGCTTAACGATAACTTTACTCTTGTTGTCGCTTGGCGATACGATATCTTGGTCTTTATCCGAACTCTTACTGAATGGTTTATTCAGCATGAAAATAATACCTATATTCGTTACTTTGTTTTTCTCAACGTAAAACTCTTTAACTATTTTTCTATAATTCTCATTCTCAAATGAGAGTATACACTTACCACTGCTATCGGGATAAACCTCTTTCAAGAAGAATTTACCATCGTTAGTTGAAGAAATTGAAATTATGTCATTACCTTCACTATCCTTAACTGTCTTACCTGAAGAATCAACTTGCTTAACACTGACAGGATACCTAACAGGTGAAACATAACCTATTATTCTACCGAATGGTGCATTAGTAACATAAACAACTTGCCCAAGTCCAGAAGGCTTGATAAGTGTAGTGTTAGTATTCGTTTCCCCAATCACCCACGCCTCACCAACCATAGGAATGGCGTAGAAATTAGTCAGGTTATAGTTGAATGTTATAGTTATTATATCACCTTGATCAAAGCCAAAGGCACTAGGACTATTGGTATCACTAGTATAACTAACACTTATAGTGTTAGAATTCGTTGAAATTGTGCCACCCAAAGAAGAAGTTATACTAATGTCATGGAAGTTGGTTAAATCAAAGTTAAACCAAACATTAGTTATGTACACCCCTCTACTCTTATTGATTATCTTGTATTCAACCGTGGCATTGGTATCTATGGTATATATCTTATCACCTTTGCTTACATAAGACAATATAAGTAATGGCGGATAAAGAACTCTCAATGTAGTAGTGCCACCCTGTATTATACCACCAACATACCAAGGACCATTGTACTCATTACCACCCATGAACACAACACCTATATTCGTTAGAGTATCATAATAACTAAGCGTATCAACATATATTTCATCAGCTTGTCCAGAAGGTATACCACCAGTATTAGAATACCATATCTCAAAGTAATCACCATTTACAAAGTTAGATGCAATACCCCCAAGCGTATTACTCACAAGCGAAATATTAGTTATACCGTAAGGTATAGTAAACCTAACTTTAACA
>JAPYWX010000130.1 GCA_028276145.1 Spirochaetota bacterium | reverse complement strand
CATACCGTAGTATGAGCTTACTACTGCTATGAAAAATCCAAGGATTGAGCTTTTTATTATCATGTCTATTATGTCATTTGCTTTTAGAACCATTAGAACCTTGTCTATGTAGGTGTTGGGGCTTTGGTCAAGGTATGTTACCACCATGACTAAGCCTCCTATGATACCTGATACTACACCTATGGAAGATAAAAGCGGTGCCATTATAATCATTGCTAAGACATTGGGAATAACTAGCAGTTTTATTGGTGAGATGGACATAACCTCTAAAGCGTCTATTTGTTCTGTTGCCTTCATCATTGATATTTGTGCTGTTATTCCTGCACCTACTCTGCTTATTAGAGATAAGGAAGTGAGAACCGGACCGAATTCTTTGAGCATCACGAGAAGTATACCTGAGCCTATATACTGGGATGTTCCCTTTACTATGGCATCCATTGACTTACCTATGTTTAGGGTTATTATCATTCCCGAAAAGAATGTCACAGTTACAACTATTGGTATGGACCTGTATCCGATGTTTTCCATTGAGTTTATGAACTCTTTGAAATAAAAAGGTTTTGAAAACAGATTTTTGAGTATTTCATAGATGAATATGGATATATCACCTATGTAGATGACTACATCTATGATGAATTTATCAAGTTTTATTAGAAAATTTTTTATGTTTTTTATCATTCTGCTACTACATTAACATTATCGCATAAAATGTATGGTAATACCTTGTCGAATACTACCTTTGTTTCTCGTGAGAAGTCTATTATGTTTCTGAAAAGCTCGAATACGTTACCGAAAAGCATAACATTTTTCACTCTTCCTACTATTTTACCACTTTCTATTAGTGAGCCTAGTTCTACGTTTACGGAAAATTCTCCGGCGTTTACATTGCTCTGTCCCCCTCCTAGAACATTGTAGACAATTAATCCTTTGTCTACTCGTGAGATTAAACTGTTTAGTGGGATTTCGGAATTTGGAACTACCATGTTTGAGAAACTTGGTTTTGGTAGAGAGTTGTAGTCTCTGAAACCATTTCCGGTAGGTATCGTGTTCATTAAGTACGCTGTTCGTAGGTCATACAAAAACGAGTTCAGTACGCCGTTAGATATTACTTCTTTGTAGTTTGTTAGAATTCCTTCGTCATCAAATGGCTGAGATGCTATTCCTTCTTCTAGCAATGGGTCATCTATGAGTGTAAAGTTTTCTGAGAAAACTTGAGTTTTCATTTTGTCCTTAAGTGGGGATATTCCCTTGTAGACATTTTCGCCGCTTAGCGATACGGATAGTATCTCTAGAAGCATGGAAAAAGCTAAAGGTGAGAATATGACAGGATATTTACCAGATGAAATTTTTGCATTTTGCCTGGAAAACAGGTACATGTTCCTTATGTAGGCAATTAAGTCGGTGAAATCTATTGAGTATCTGGTTGTATATTTGCTGTCGTATAGCCATACTAAACTTTCATCATTTTGTAGGTATACTCCTTCTACTGAGAAGCCCCAAATCGTCTTTTCAAATGATACATCTAGACCGTTAGAGTTTATAATTGTTTTCCTTATAAAGTCTTTTTCTATTTCTAGGTTTACAGTTATAGTTCTGTCTATCTCTTTTATGGATTTTATTATCATTTCTCCGAGGTTTAACATGTCATACTCATCTACTTTTTCAAGTGATGGGTCGTAAAGCTTTATGTTTCTGAGTGCTGGAGGGTTTTTAGGTAGCGACAAATCTAGTTCCTCGCCGTACTCTGATAACTCTTCTGCTCTTTTGAAAACTTCATCAATTTTGGAGTCATCGTTTGTTGATGTGAATCCAACTTTTCCATTTTTTATTACTCTTACTCCAATTCCTGTATGTGTTGAATTTTCAACTGCATTTAGCTCATCGTTCTCAAATTTAGCCTTTTGAGATGTTACCTCACTTACTATAACATCTCCTTTTATACCTGATACCCTGTCCTTTATTTTTATGTAATTTATAGCCATAAAAATATTCTTTAGTTTTCGTGCTTATCTTATCAACTTTAATTGAGGTCTTCAATAGCGATTTCTTAGGTGCTTCATAACACCTTGTGCTTTAAGCACTTGTGCTTTAAGCACTTTCTTGTTATTCTAGAGAGCGAAGAGAGGTAAAACCTCTTTCAAATAATTGGGGTGGGTTGTGTGCTTCATAGCACCTTTTTAATTAAGTGCCTAAAGTACTTTGCGATTAATAGTACTTTACTTAATTTAAATACTATAGAGAACGTAGAGAGGTGAAATCTCTACAACAAATAGGGCTGGTGGGTGGGACTACTAAAAATTATTTGCTAAAAGCATATTCTTAGTTAAGTGCTTAGTCTCACTAAGTGCTTGTAGTACTCTTCAATAAAGGTGTTGGAAGGCTTTGCCTTCCAACGAGTGCTTAATAGTACGTCTCTTTCCTATTATTTGGAAAGTGTAGAGAGGTGAAACCTCTCTACAACAAATAGGGTGGGAGGGAGGGATTACTAGAAGTAATGTGCTTAATAGCACATTTAAGTGCTTTTAGCACATCACTTGTAAGTCTGGTATCGCTAATTTTATATTTTGTCTATGGGTTTGGGAGATTTAATAACATTCCTAGGTCCTTTTTCTTTAGCTTCAATAATTTTGGGTTCTCTTGCAATAATATCTTCTTTATTTCTTTCTGCTAAGAAAGAAGAAAGAGGCTTTCTAGCTTTGGTTTTTCTCGTTTTACTAATGCTTTTATTCTATATTGTCTCTGACTCTTTGCTTGCTTTTTTTGGCTTCAATACCGGTGACCAAGCTAGAATAGAGGAAAATAAACATATCATAATACTTTTTTCAAGGCTAGAAATATTCTTTTTGACTTTGTCTATTATTGGCTTTTCTGGTTTTGTTTCTTATCTGGTTAAAAGTAAGGTAGCTATTATTAAATTTCTTCTAACAGCCCTGGTAGGGCTGGTAATAGGAATTCTGGTTCTTTCTTCTCAGAGCTTCTTCTATAACGATAGACTTAAACTTAACATAAACAAGTACATGGGGCAGGAAGGCGAACTTTTTTTCATTTTTATTGCTTTCTTTGCTATAGTTGTAGTGTTTGAATTAGTTTTCTTGTTGCTTTCGCACAAAAAAATTAAGAAAGACGCTAGTTCTAACTTAGAGAGGTTAAAAAGTGTCATCGTTGGTTTCCTAGTAATAATACTTTTTGGGGTTCTTGAAGCTCTAGAGCTATTTGGTTTGATACACTTGTATCCTTACGTGCCTTCTTTGCTGGGAATTGGAACTATAGTATTTGGGCTTATAATGCTTAGACTTGCACTTTTTGATTTCCAAGAAAAAATTAAAGAACTTAGGTTTTTGGATTCTCTCTTGGACAGGTTGGGTAAAGAGAAAAAAGAAATCTTGGATAGGTTGACTCTTCAGTATTCTGAGTTCAATGAAAATTTAAATTCATTAAAAGAATCGTTTAGTGATGCTTTCCGTGTTCCTAGCTTGTCAATGCAGTATATCAATGAGATTATAGGTGGAATCAAGAGATTTTCAGAGTATTACTCATCAAAGTTAGATGAGTTTCGGGAAATCTTTGAGAAGTTTAAGAGTTATAAAGAGGTAGAAAAGGAAGTAGTAGAGTTTGATATTAATGAGTTCCTTGGAGAAATTGGAAAAAAGTATCGAGAATTTGAGAACCTAAAGAGTAGAATCAAGGATGTAAAGTCTTATGAAACGGCAATTTTGGAGAATTTTTCCGCTTTTTCTGGTAATACTGATAAGTTTGATTCTGTCTTTACTCAGGTTTTTAGTTTGGTCGAAAAGTTAGATGAGTTAATTGAGAGGTTAAGGATAGTTTCAATAAATACGGAAATTGTTTCATATAAAAAGAGTATACGGGAATCATCTTTTTTGGAATCTGTTTCTTCTGAGATTCTTGATAAAGTCTCAGAATCTAAAATTTTGTTGAGATCGGTTTTGAATGACTTGGAAAAGTTAAGAAGTATAGGGGCAAATTTAAAGAATGATGTTATCAATAGCGTTGATATTATTATGAGCGCTATAAATGATTTGGATTCGTATGTTCTTGAGTTTGAGCCTCCTGAAGAGTATAAGCTTCTTCTTGGTAATATTTATTCAGGAATCGTAAATATGTTGAAATATACTCAGGTTATTGTAGATTTTGTTAATACATTAGAGCACTTTGTACTTTTTGGGATGAAGGAATTCAATGATAATTTGAAGGTAGGTGTAGCTCTAGGTAGCGAAGTATTTTCTTTACAGTCTTACCTTTCGGATACTGTTAAGATGTTAGTCGAAAATATTTATTCTATAGAAGAAGTGTTAAAAAATCAGAATTTCCTAAGTTTGAAAAACTTTGAATTAAAGTTTTAGTATCCTTTTTCTAAAAGGAGGATTCAGTGGAATATCACATTAAGAATATAAATTTGTCTGATGAAGGTTTAAACCGAATAATGTGGGCATATAGAGACATGCCGGTTCTTAGAATGATAAGGGAGAGGTTTAGTAAAGAAAAACCTCTTAAGGGGATAAAGATATCTGCTGCTTTGCATGTTACTACTGAAACTGCTAATCTAATGATAACTCTCAAGGAAGGAGGAGCTCAGGTTT
>JAPYWX010000128.1 GCA_028276145.1 Spirochaetota bacterium | reverse complement strand
TAAACTCTATCATCGGATATGTCCAACCGATAGCCTGAGAAATTAACTTCCTTTCTCATATCCTCCAGTGCCTCATCACTAATTTTTATCCTCTGAAAAGTCAAATAATAACCAGCTGATGTGCTTAGAGTACTTGAGCTAGAAGCACTTGTGCTAGAAGCACTCGTGCTAGAAGCACTAGAAGTTTTGTTAAGCATGTAAGCGAAAAAACTGTTTGGGTATTCTTTTCTGATTTTTTCTAATATCTCTTTGCTTTTAGCATCTTCTCCTAGATTTCTATATGCTAAATATTCAACGAATAAATTCTTTAGCTTTGTGAAGTCATCACTCTCACTAATTTTCGTATCAATGTATTTGGGAATTTTCAAGTTTGACAGAGAATAATAAAGCTTCAACGTAAGAAGAGTATCTATATTCTCAACCTTGGTTATGTCCAAGCTACTCAGAGCGTTAAAAACTACCTCTTCACCTTGGGTGTTTATCATATCATCAACATTTTTGTAACTGCCGTATAAGTAGGAATTAAGGAAATCCCTTAAATAAACGGCTTCAGGCAGATTAGAATTTGATAATGCTTGAATTCCTTCTTTTATTGGTGAAAGGATAGCCACTCTATACCTAAGTAGCTGCACTTCATAGTCAGATAACTTTGATGTATCCACCTGTTTATACATTCCTCTTGCCTTAGCATATTCACCGCTAAGAAACATTTCTTCAGCAATATAAAACTTCTCTCTAGTCGCAAAACATTGAGAAACTAAAACAAAAACAACCAACAAAACAAAAACAAACTTTTTCATACTAGTTAATTTAGTATAACTAAAGAAAGAAATTCTAATCAAATTAGAAAGAAACTGAGCCTCTCTAAAACAAATAGAGGTGCTCAAAGCACTTCTTATCAATCATTCTACAGAGTGGAGAGAGGCAAAACTTCTTTCCATAAAAGTAAGGGTTGATTATGGTGTGTTTAATAACACTTTTGTGTTTAATAACACTTTTGTGCTTAATAACACTTTCTTAACTACTCTAGAATCTATCCTAGTCATGATTTAAGAATACCAAAAAGGTATGCTTGATTTCAATTTCAGAAGATTTTATTGAAAATTCCAAAAATCTGATATACAATCTTGGATAAGGAGGGATTTTATGAAACCAAAAATTTTACTATTTTTTACCTTTGTGATTGCATTGGTGCTCTTTATAGCCTCTTGTTCAATTTCACCAACACCCCAACCAACTAGCACTAACACTACAGGAGGTGGAGGCAGTGGAACAACCACAAAGTATGTCTACATCTACGGGAAAATCACCAATAACTACACATCAGAGTGGAAAGTATTCGCCGCTAACATATCAACAAAATATTACGGCACAGTAAACACTTCTGACGGCACTTTCTCTATCCAAGTACCAGAAAACATTGGAAGCGTACAAGTATTTGCCTTCAAAGACACAAACAACAACAACCTATGGGATACAGGTGAAATAACAGTAGAAGGACCAGAAACTAATGTAACCACTAACAACATATCAAACATTTTCATATCCATACCTTACTTTGTGTCTCAGACTGTAACGATTTATGTCTCCAATAACATTTATGGGCTAAGGGTAGGTGTCGGGCTCATTAATACAACTGAGAAATCCTTCTCAGTTAGTCCATCAACCAACGCAACTAACTTTTCTTACACTCTAACACTCACCACAACATCAAACTCAGCAAATCAATACATTATATACATAGACCTAGATAACGATAACACTATAAAAACAGCAACTTTAGGACCACAAATCATTCCACTTGAACCCATTGTTTCAGGAGATTACTTTGTTTACACCGGTGGGAATATAACAAACAGCATAGTATTAGTACCTCAACTCATCAAGGGTAATGTAAGTAATGTAACAAGTCCTGATCTCAATGTGAACAAAGTAATGGTCTCCTCTGAAGTAGAAGGGGCAGATATATCAATCTACCTTCTCTCTATGACTTACCAAGGTATTTCAACTTTAAGTAGTGGAAGTTATGAGATAAAATTCTACACTATATCAAATACCAATATATCATCGCCTTATGTAGTAGCCTTTAATGATGTAGATAATAACAATAGCTTATTCCTTGAAGATGCTGTAGCCAAAACAATAACACTTACAAACAATGTAGCTTCCACGAATACTGTTAACTTCAACATACAAAAATACGAGGTGTACCTTGAAGTCAGTGGTGTGAGCGGTTTCGATAAGATAATGGATGTGAAAGACCTCTTTTTATTATTATTAGGTATACAAACTAACATATCAACTTCATCAGTAACCAGAACATATTACAAAGATGCTTCTACATCAGACTTGAATTACCTTATTGTCTTCAAAGATGAAAACAACAATGGCTTACCTGATATAGAGGGTATTATATCAGGACCTGATGAAGATTCGTATATTCTAACTATGTCCCTCATATCCAATCAGACCAAAATAACAAACATAATCACTCTTGGTACATTAAATGTAGGCGTAACTATAACAAACAGCGGCATATACGGATACTCAAATCCAAAGATCTACAACGACTTGGGTCGTATCGGTAATAATCAGACATTTAAGGTAACATCAACAAGCTTAAATCTAAATTGCTACTACGTAGCTAACTACACATATAAAGATGATTCTATAAACTACTCATTTGCTAATATCCCATTCGAATTGACATTATTTGATGACCGAGATAACGATGGATTTGAGGACTGGAGTGAACCTTCAACAGACCCAAATACAATTGACCCATCTTTAGGACCAACTAATATACAATTCTAACAGCAGATTATTGATAAAATTAAACTCAAAGAGGGCTCACGCCCTCTTTTATTTTTTAAGTATTCAAAAAATCCACAAATTTAATTCTTTTAAGATTAATAGCACTTAGTACTTCATAGAACCTTTTTAATTGGGTGCTTAATAGTACTTCTTATTAAACATTTAGAGAGCGTAGAAAGGTTAAACCTCGTCGAGGTTAAACCTCGTTGAGTTTAAGGCGTTGACGATTTAGCTTTTACAACGTTTCTATTATCTCTTTCATCTCCTTTATCATCTTTTCAAACTGCTCTTTCTTTTGCTTCTCTTCCTCTACAATCTCCTGCGGTGCTCTCTCAACAAAGCTAGGATTACTTAATTTCGCCTCTACCCCCTTTAGTATACCCTCAAGCCTTGAAATCTCTTTCTGTATCCTTCCTTTCTCTTTCTCAACATCTATAAGCTCTGAAACAGGTATAAGCACTGAAACATACTTACCAACTGCCCCAGCTTCTCCTTTGCTCTTTTTAACATCCCCAACCTCAAGTATATTCCCTACCTTCGCCAACTTCCTGATTATATCAACAAAAACCTCATCACTTGTAAGTGATAAAATAATCTTTTCATATTCCTCAAGGTTTATATTAATTTTCACATCAACATTATCCGTTGGCTTTATGTTGAGTATACCCCTAACCTGCCTTATGTTGTATACAATCTCCCTCAATATCTCAAAAGTAAGCTCCGCTTCTTTATTCTCAAGTTCACTATCGTAAACAGGATATTTTGAAACTACAAGATACTCTGTATCTTTTAATTTACTAGGAATTTCCTTGTAAATTCTTTCAGTGATGAAAGGCATTATAGGATGTAATAACTTCAAAAATCCAACGAGAACATTCAAAAGAACAGACATTACAACATCAGCCTTTTCAGTACCCAACTTAACCTTAGATATCTCTATGTACCAATCACAGAAGTTATCCCAGAAAAACTCCTGAAGAGTGATAGCAATATCATTCAATCTGTATTCTTCAAAGTACTTATGCACTTTAGCAACTGTTGTATTATAAAGAGATATAATCCACTTATCGCTTTCATCCAAATCCTTCGTTAAGAGTTCTCTTAGTGAGTACAAGTTCATTCCTTCTTTATAATTCATCAGAACGAACCTAGAAGCATTCCATATTTTGTTAGCGAACCTACTACCTATCTTGAATTTCTCCATCGAAAGCCTCAAATTTTGTCCGGTCGGTGCAAGGAATACACATGTATACCTTAGAGCATCAGCTCCATACTCCTTAACAACATCAAGAGGGTCTATACCATTACCGAGAGATTTACTCATCTTAATTCCCCTTTCATCGAGCACAGCACCATGTAGGTAAATATCAGTAAACGGCTTATCTCCCATAAACCTATAGCCAGCCATTATCATCCTAGCAACCCAGAAGAAAAGTATATCAGCGCCAGTAACCAGCACATCAGTAGGATAATACCTCTTGAGTAAATCTGTTTCCTCGGGCCAACCTAGAGTTGAAAAGGGCCAAAGCCACGATGAAAACCAAGTATCCAAAACATCTTCATCCCTCCTTAAGCTAACACTCCCACAAGTCTTACACCTCAAAGCAAAAGTATATTTATCTCCAACTTTCCTAAGAAATCCTTTACCATCTTTTTCTATATTCTCTTCAAAATACTTGGCTAACTTACCTTCATCATCAAGTATACTCAAATCATCATCTTTGTTTATTCTACTCTTGTGTATCTCCAAATACACTTCTTTTGTTGACCTCTTAATATCTTTATTAGCATCAACGATTGAAGGCTTCTTAAGCTCT
>JAPYWX010000126.1 GCA_028276145.1 Spirochaetota bacterium | reverse complement strand
TCCTTGTATATACTCTGTGGCAGGAAACTAATACTTCTAACATCATCAGAATAATACCTTGTTTTTAGATTGCATGTTCTGTAACTTATTCTCGGATTATAGAGTTTAGAGCCAATAGATATTGTCCACCAATAACCAGTGTAAACAGGAGTAATGAAAAATGCCACATCAGTGATTGGAAAGACATTTTTCAGTGCATTCTGGACATTTCTAACAGTATCCTGGTGATACCATATAGATTCTGTTTGTGCTGCCATTATACCATCATCAGCCAATACATTATATACCATCCTATAGAAAGGCTCCTCAAAAAGCGGTTTAGCCGGTCCCACAGGGTCAGTTAAGTCTATAAGCACTGCTTCAAACTTTTCTCCGTTATATTCTTTAACAAACTTAAGTCCATCTTCGTGGAGTATCTTGAGTCTTTCATCTTCAAAAGCATCCTTATAGAGATGGTAAAAGAATTCTTTTGTTACCCTGGTTACCATCTCGTCAATATCAACAACTACTACCCTTTGAACACTCTTATGTTTAAGAACTTCCCTAGCAACACCACAATCTCCACCACCAATTATTAGCACATTCTTGGGCTCAGGTAGTGTAAAAAGGGGCAAATGTGCTAAAGTTTCGTGATACACAAATTCCTCTTTCTCAGTAAACTGTACTACTCCGTCTAATACTAAAGCTAAGCCAAACCCATCTAACTCAACAACCTTAACCTCTTGATATTGGCTTTTCCCTGAGAATAGAATTCTTTTTACTCTATAAACATGGTTCTCAGGAGCGTAAGGGTCATTATCCCAAAGCAATATATCTTTTTCCATTCCTCCCTCCTAAATTATTTTTACCTAACAGGAGCAAAAACAGCAACAAGCCTCTTGCCTTCAAACTTTGGCTCTTTTTCCAAAGCCCCGTAAGGTTTTAAATCTTCTGCAATCTTATTTATAAGGTCGTAACCTTTATCCTTAAACGCTAACTGCCTACCTTTAAAAACGATTGAAACTTTTACTTTATTTCCTTCTTTGAGGACTTCAATCATGTGTTCTTTTCTGTAAGAATAATCGTGCTCACTTATATTAAAGCCTATTTTAAACTCTTTCACTTCTATTTCCTTAAGCTTCTTCCTCGCTTCTCTTTCCTTTTTCTCCAACTCATACTTGTACTTTCCGAAGTCCATTATCTTGCAAACAGGAGGATTAGCACTAGGATTGACCTCTACGAGATCCAATCCTTTCTCATAAGCTATCCTCAAAGCCTCACTAGTAGGCACTATGCCTATTTGCTTACCATCAGTGTCTATTAACCTAACTTCTGGAACCCTTATTTTTTCGTTAACTCTTATATTCAAATCCTTCATACCCCCTCTCTAAAGATAAATAACTTACATATCATTAAATTTATCAAAATCCTTATTCTCCTGTATACTCTTAAAAATATTTTCTTTCACCTTCTCTAAAAACGAAGGCAAGCTTATTTTTTGTAAAATCTGATAATGTGGAGGCAGAGCAAAAAAACCCGTATCGGAATAGATCTCCACAGTTCTTACATTTTTATTCCTTGAATCATTGAAAACAACAACATAAACTTTCTTACCCGATTTAACAGTGTTCTCTATAATCGATTTACCTTGCGGTAAAGGTAGAAAATCGTAATACTTATTCAACAAAGCATCAAAACTCTCTCTAAATTCCTTTAATTGTTTCTCAACTTCCCTCTGTGCCTTTCTTATCATTATTTCTTTCCTAATGTCTTCAACAACCCCTTTCACTGAATTCCAGACCTTAGAAGGAAAACCCTTGAAGACTCGCCAAACATTATTCAAAAAACTCTTTAGTTCCATAAACTAAGTCTACTTCTGATCTACCCTTGATTTTAGAAAATCAGAATATAATGTTGCAAGTATTAAAATGACAGTGCCAACAGTTATACTGGCATCAGCAATGTTAAAAGTAAAAAACCTCCAGACGTTACCTATTCCTACATCAATGAAATCAGTAACATACCCAAAAATTATCCTATCAACCAAATTACCCAAAGCTCCCCCCCATATCATACCAAAACTTACTTTAACCCAAGGAATAACTTTTTCGTGAACATCCCTAGCTAGAGATAAGTATATATAGAATAGGAAGATTATTATAAGAACAACAAGAAAAGGAAGCAAATAATGTATAAACGTAACCCCCGAAGAGTTAAATATGCCAAAACTTATACCTCTATTATACACAAGTGTAAGCCTAAAGAAATCACCTATAACCTCAACAGGTACATAGAGAGTCAAAACAGACCTCATAATCGCCTTAGAAACTTGGTCCAAGGCCAAAACAACAAAAACAATAATAACTGTCAGCTTATTAGCAATGGAAAAATGAACTATTTCCCAAAATACATACCTCAACTTATTTAAGTACTTTTCCATATAGAAAATTATAAAACGAAACACCAGAGAAATTCTATAAAGGTAGAATGTGTTAAGGCACAGCCTCTCTAATTTGTTTATTTCAAACAATTAACTACTAACTTAGCAATAATATATGGTGAAACATTCTCATTAACAACTGATATATCCCAAACTTCTTCATAAAACTTCTCCCTCATTGACAATGTATACCTAACCTCTTCTTCCAATGTCATACCTTTTACAAGAGAGGGCCTACTATCATCTTTTCTCATTCTGATCACAATGGTATCTACACTTGACCTAAACAATACAACTATGCCTTCCTTTAAAATTTCTCTGTTCCTTTGTCTTATCACACAGCCACCACCAGTAGAGACAACAACTTCCGACATATTCCTGAAAGTATCTTCCAGAACTTCTGATTCAATATCTCTAAACTTATCCTCCCCGAGTTCTGAAAAAATATCTTTTATGCTTCTTAATGCTTTTTTTTCTATTTCCTTATCAAGGTCAATAAACTCCCAACCAAGCATACGAGCTATCTCAATCCCCACCGTTGTTTTACCAGTAGCTCTATAACCAACCAAAAAGATTACATCTTTTCTTTTTCTAGTCATACTCTAGGCAATACGATTAATATTTTTTATAAATATCCTAACAAGATTTCCATCAAACTGTCTATTTGCTCCATCTCTAAGTTCTCTGAATATCTCACTCACATCTAACCTATTTCTGTAAACTCTAGATGAATTCATAGCATCAAAAGAGTCAGCTATAGAAGCTATCCTAGCGTAAAGCGGTATTTCTTTTCCCCTCAAACCTCGAGGATACCCCAAACCATCAATCCTCTCATGATGCATATAAGCAATACTACTAAGGTCCTTAAACAAGCTAACAGAATCAAGCAACTCTTTACCTATTGTCGGATGTTTCTTCATTTCTTCGTAATATTCGCCTGATAACTTTCCTGGATAAAACAAAACCTCATCTCTCACCCCTAACTTACCAATGTCGTGCAAAAATGCCGAAAGCTCTATGAAATTCGGCATGTATGTGTTTTTATAAACAAACTTCGCCAGGTTATAAGAGTACCTAGCTACCCTCTCAGAGTGAGACCTTGTATACGGATCTCGTGCTTCTATTAGCGAAACCAAAAGAACAACAAACCATCTATATAGTTTTTCTTCATCTCTAATTCTCTCATTTAGGTAACTAATTGACTTTTCATAAGTTCTGTAGTTGTTAAGAGAAATAACAATTAGGTAAATTACTGTAACTACAGAAAGTATCAATAAGTACCCAAGAACAGATAGATCAACAAAAAAACTTAAGTTAGTCCCCAAATCACCAGGCAAAACATACCTCAAAAACTCAAAAATTGTGACGGATGGAAGGAAAATATAGATTTCATACGGCATCAACTCCCTAGTTCTTGCCCTATAGAAATGTAATATTTCAAACACAAAACTTATGATTAACATCATAAGAATGACATTGACAACCCTATTTGTCAAACCTAGTAACTCTCTAAGGAAAGAAAGGAAAACAAATATACTTATGATGAAGTACATCAACACTACAACAACTTCATACGAGTAACGAAATCCTTTTGAAAACCTTATTCCCAAAGGAACTAAGAAAAAGAATAAAGACAAAGATACATACTTTATGATAGAAAAAATAAAACTACCGTCCAACAATTCAAGTCCATAACCAACGATAAAGAGCATGATATTAGAAAAAACTATCAACATGAAATAGACTCTGTTCAAGTACTCCCTTGGTAGAATAATCTTTGGGTTAAACGATTGTAAAAAGATAGAAAAGTAAATAGCCCAACATATAAATGAAGTTCCCCCTACTATTGCTACTAAGAGTTTAATAAAATCACCTAAAGACATCACAATTCCTTAACCCAATTCACAAATGTCGGACACAATCCTTTACTCTTCACAGCCTCAACAAACTCATCAACACTTCTATTATCCGCTATATCAAACTGCCCATCAGTCTTTCCTTCGGAATATCCCCCAACATAAGTAGAAGAACCTGCAGACATTCTTGTAGGTCCAAGCAACATTATATTATCCCTAAATTCTTTCGTTTCCCTCGTTGAAATATTTATACCCACTCTATTAAGGAACAACCTAGCAACAGCAACAAACTGCAGTATATCCTCATCACTAACATCATATATATCAAAACTAAAGGAATTTTTTCCATGTATGGGCCTAATTCTAGGAAATGACACGGCAACTTCTACATGTGGGTAGTTTTCATAAATATACTCAGCATGTTTTAAAGTAAAGAAAACCTCT
>JAPYWX010000125.1 GCA_028276145.1 Spirochaetota bacterium | reverse complement strand
AATCCTAGAGGAGGATCTGAAGATTGCCGTAGACCTACAACGAAAGCTAATACCTTCCAACTTCGTAAACACAGAATTTTTTGATTCCTACGGTTTTTACAAGCCTGCATACCAGATTGGAGGAGATTACATTGATATAATTGAGTCTTCGGAGAATTTTATCTTTGCTGTTGGTGATGTAGCTGGAAAAGGTGTTTCTGCTGCTCTCGTAACAATGATTGTCAAATCTGTACTAAACTCAACAGATATAAAGGTCAAAAATTTTCAATCTTCTATAGAAAGGTTAAATAACTTTATCTACAACTGGTTCTATGACCAAGAATCCACAATGACATTCATTACCCTGCTAACAACCATCTTCATACCTAAGAAAAAGCTTCTATACTACATAAACTCTGGACATGTACCAGGCATAATTGTCTCTAGTGATGGAAATGTAAGAGAACTCAAATCAACATCAACTCCCGTAGGACTATTTGAAAAGTTGAAACCCAAAATTGGAACAATAAGTATAAAAAAAGGTGATATAATGGTTCTTTATACAGATGGTCTCATTGAACAAATAGATAAAAGAGGCAGAGAATTCGGGATAAAAAGACTCACCTCTGTAATTACATCACACCTAAATGAATCACCAGAAGAAATAATTAGGCACATAACCGAAGAATTTGAGAAATTTTCCGACAGCGAGGCAAGCGATGATATAGCTATACTCGTTGCAAAGTTCAAGTAACTAAGCTTTCCCAAACCTTCTTTCCCTTGCTTGATACTCTTTTATCGCTCTGACAAAATCCTCTTCTTTGAAGTCTGGCCAAAGTACCTCAGTGAAGTAAAGCTCAGAGTATGCAACACGCCACAACATAAAATTACTAATTCTCTGTTCTCCACTAGTCCTTATTACCAAGTCTATATCAGGCAAATCAGGATGGTATAAGTACTTTTTCAAAGTCTCTTCAGAAATACTTTCAACTGATAAAAAACCTTGCTTCACATCTTCATACATTTTCTTTACAGCACTTACTATTTCATACCTACCACTATAATTGAAAGCAACACACAATGTGTATATTTCACCTCCTTTCGTTGCTTCTTCCAGTTCCTTTATAGACTTCAATATCTCTTCGTCAACCATATCAGTTTCACCAAGATGTAAGAACCTTATACCCTTTTGGGTAAAGTAAGAGAATTTATCATTTATTAGATGTTTAGCCAAAGACATCAATTCTTCTATTTCTCTCTTATCTCTTTGCCAGTTTTCTCTAGAAAATGCATAAACAGTCAGGTAAGGTATTCTAATTATAAGGTTAAAATCCAAAATTCTCTCTAATGCTTTTAAACCTTCCTTATGCCCTTCGTAGCGAGGTAGGCCTCTCTTCTTGGCCCACCTTCCATTACCATCCATTATTATACCAACGTGCTTTGGAAGCTTTGATAAGTCAATCCCTTCAAGAAGATTATGTTTCGACATTAACTACCCTAAACCTCCATTATTTCCTTTTCCTTTTCCTTCGTTAATTTCTCTATCTTATCCAAGTACTCGTGAGTAATCTTATCTATCTCCTGCTCGTACTTCTTTTCCAAGTCCTCACTTATGTGCGCTTCTTTTTTTGCATCTCTCACCTCTTCAAGATATTTATGTCTTACGTTCCTTATAGCTACTTTAGCTTCCTCAGCCTTAGAATGTAAAAGCTTAACTATTTCTTTTTTTCTCTCCTCCGTAAGAGGTGGAATAGTTACTCTAACAACATTCCCATCTGTCGACACACCGAAACCTAACCCAGAAGATACTATAGCCTTCTCTATGCTCTTTATCAAACCTTTATCCCAAGGGTTAACCAATATAGTGGTAGCATCAGGAGTTGTTAATGTAGCTACTTGCTTTAGTGGTGTTAAATTGTTGTAGTAGTCAACCTTTATATCTTCTATCAAGGCTACAGTTGCCCTGCCTGTTCTCATCTTCTTCAATTCATCCTTAAATACATCAATGGACCTATCAAAATGTTGTACCATCTCATTTTTAACTTGGTTAAAATTAAATTCCTTTTTAGCTACTTCTTTTTCTTTTTCCTTCATACTACACCCCTTGAGTTTAATTTTAATCTACCTATCTATAGCTATTCAAATTTTACCTTGTCTCCTTTCTTAATATTTAGCTTCATTGAAGTGCTTTTTAGTATTTCCAAAACATACAAAGATTTGGCTGAAGGTCCTACCGGAACCGTAGACAAAGGATCAGGATAAAATACATCAATCACTCTCAGATTCTCATCAATAAATACTATCCCCAAAGGTAAATATGTGTTCTTCATCCAAAAACTTAAATAAGATGGCTTCTCAAAAATGAATAACATACCTTCGTTCGTTCCTAAAGTCTTTCTAAACATCAATCCCCTTTCCTTTTCTTCTTTAGTTATCGCTAGCTCAGCTAAAATTAAATTTGTCCCTCTCTCGTTTACAATGTAAACATTAGTATAACCCCCGAAAACTTCACTCGAAATTAATACCAATAACAAAACCAAAAACAAAGCAAACAAACTCTTTGACATACAAATATTTTAGTATAAATTAAGATAATTCCTCACTTAAGTGCTTTATAGCACTTTCTTATTATTATAGAGAGTGAGGAAAAAGGCAAGGTCTCTATATCAAATAGGATGTGGGCTTAAAGCACTTTTCAATTAATTGCTTAAAACTTTTTCTTGATTCATACGTCCACAAGAGTGAAGAGAGACAAAGCTCTCTAAGGTTAGTAAATTACTGTAATTGAAAATCTAATCTAAATTTTTTAATATATGTTATATGATTGTCTTTATAGACAACTACGATTCGTTTGTATACAACTTGGTTCAATATGTAGGCACCCTATACGACAATGTCAAAGTTTTCAGAAATGACGAGGTGTCTGTAGAGTATATAAAGAATCTTTCACCTTCGGGTATAATAATCTCTCCTGGACCTGGCTGGCCAAAGGATGCTGGAATTTCAGAAGACTTGATAAGAGAATTGTATGACAAGGTACCGATACTCGGAGTTTGTTTAGGACACCAAGCAATAGGCGAGGTATTCGGAGGCAAAATAATCCATGCAAAAAGAATAATGCACGGAAAAACTTCCACAATCGTACACAATGGTGAAGGAATATTCAAAGACATACCTAACCCCATAAAAGCCACAAGGTACCATTCGCTAGTGATAGACCCAACAACATTACCTAAAGATTTAGTCATCACTGCAACAAGTGAAGACAACGAAATAATGGCAATAAAACATAAAGAATTCAATGTGTTTGGCGTACAGTTTCACCCTGAATCAATAGCCACAGAATTAGGAATGAAAATAATCAAGAATTTTGTAGACATTGTAAAACCAAAGGTCAGTGTATCAGTATTCATTTCTAAACTATTAAACAGAGATTCCCTAACTGCAGACGAAGCAGAAATAATCAATGACAAAATAATGGAAAACGACATTTCACCAGTACTAACATCTTCAATACTCACAGCCTTCAGAGTGAAAGGCGAAACACCTGACGAAATACTAGGATTTGCTAGGTCAATGTTAAAGCATGCTGTGAAAATAGAAGTCGATGGCATTGTCGTTGACAACTGTGGTACAGGTGGTGACGGTAAACATACAGTAAACATATCTACAATCTCATCATTCGTTATCGCAGGAACAGAAAAAATCAAAGTAGCAAAACACGGTAATAGAAGCGTCTCTAGTAAAGTAGGTAGTGCTGATATACTTGAAGCACTAGGGGTAAAAATAGATATTCCTCCAAAGAAAATGGAAGAAATAATAAACACCATAGGAATAGGGTTTCTCTTCGCACCAATCTACCACCCTTCTATGAAAAATGTGGCCCCCATAAGGAAAGAACTAGGCACAAGAACAATATATAACATACTTGGACCTCTAGTTAACCCTGCAAGACCTAAATATCAACTCATAGGCGTATTTGATGAAAAACTACTAAAAATCATACCAGAAGTCCTAGCAAAGCTAGGCGTTGAGAGAGCTTTCGTTGTACATAGCGAAGATGGCTTAGACGAAATTTCACCTTCTTCACCAACTAAAGTAGCTTATCTAAACAACGGGAATGTCAAGTATGTAAAAGTAAAACCTCAAGACTTCGGATTTGACCCCATACCAATTGATGAAATAAAAGGTGGCGATTCAGAATACAACAAAAAAGTTTTTCTCAATGTTCTCAACGACGAAGATACACCTATAAAAAACGCTGTGGTAATGAACTCTGCCATGGCAATACTGATAACTGGAGTGGCTAAAGACTTACAAAGTGCCGTTGAAATGGCTAAAAAATCTATTTCATCAGGAAAAGCACTAGAAAAACTCAACCTATTGACAGAAAAAACCAAAGCATTAGGCTAATTTTTCGTACAGCTCTTTCAACTTCCTAAAATCTTCTCTTATCTGGGGTAGCTTGTTACTCTCATCCCTCAATACAGCAGCAGGGTGAAAAGTAGGTAAATAAATAATACCATCTATTTCAATCTCCTCTCCCCTCACCTTAGTTATACTCTTCTCACCAATAACAGCTTTAAGAGCTGTTGAACCTAGAAGAAGTATTATTTTAGGGTTTATTATCTCTATCTGTCTTCTCAAATAATCTCTACAAGCCTCTATTTCACTCTCCTCTGGCACTCTGTTATCTGGGGGTCTACACTTCACAACGTTCGTTATATAAACTTCCTCCCTCGATATA
>JAPYWX010000123.1 GCA_028276145.1 Spirochaetota bacterium | reverse complement strand
CGCCCTGTACTTAACACCCCTGAATATCTCCTCAAGCAACTTATTCTCATCCGCGTACGCCTTCCCAACCCTACATCCCACCACCATATCAACACCCCGCACTCTCCCAACCAACACCTCAACCTTAACATGACAACTCACCTTCCTTATCTCACTCCCCCTACACCACCTCATCTTGTAACTATCCTTGTATCCTATACCCGTCCCATCAGCTATGAACAACCAAAACTCCTTCGCCTTCAATATCCTCATCACCTTCTCTACCTCTAACTCTATCAACCTAATCAAAAACTCCCTACCTTCCCCATCCACCCCCATCCTCTTCAACCTGTACCATATCGTTGTATAGTCCATCGCCCTCTCCCCCAACTCTCTCAACCTCCACTCAACCTTCCTGTATGAAAGCCTCTCCCTAATCTTCACCATAAGCGCAAATATCACTTCCCAATCCTCGTATTTCCTCGGCCTCCCTCTCCTAACCTTATTACCTCCCGTCTCCAATATTAGCTTCTCAACCATCATCGTAATTCTCTTCACAAGACCCCAGAATCCCCTTCCCATCCCGCTCATACTCGACACCCTTGTTCTTAATATATCCTAACCTCTCTCTAATTTCAACTCCCCTCTATTCTAAACCTCATCCGTATATACCTACACAATCCCTCTCCTTTCCTAGCTTCAACAATTTTTTCAACACAATCTGAAAAATTTGACATGAAGTAGGGAATTGCTTATCATTACTTAACAAGGGGGGCAATATGAAATTAAACGATGAAGTTGTTGATTTTCTCCTGAATGGTGGAAGAAGTAATATTGTTTTGGTTTCTACGGTGAGTGAGTTCGGTGTAGTTAACTTATCACCAAGGGCTATTTTGGATATAGATAGAAGTGGTCCTGAAGATAAGATCTACTTTAATCATGTTTTCCCTAACAAGACACTTTATAACCTCAGAAAGAATCCGAAAGCTAGCGTTTCCAAATACATTAGCAATGTCAATGGCATCGTTAAGATGGTAGTAATAACAGGTAGAGCGAATAATCTAACTAGTGGCGATAAGTACGAAGAATTAGCAAAGCTTGGTCCTCAGAGGATATCAGTAGTTAGAAAAGGAATTATTAGTGAAGTGCCTAAACCTGTAGCAATAACAGAGTTCATCGTTGAAGAAGTGGAACTTTATCCATAAGTTTTGAACTTTAAGAAGTTTTGAACTTTAAAGTATTTTTTATGGAGGTAAAATTATGGGTAGTGATGTTGTTTTGATAGATAATGATGTTTTGGAACTTTTGAAGTTGAATAATGGTATATTCGCACTTGGCTTTGTGAGAGATGGGTATCCGGTATGTTATCCTAGGTTTGCTGTTGAGGTTGAAGGGAATAGTATAACATTTATAGAAAGTGATATCAAGGTCATAGAAAGTTTAAAGATTTCAAATAAAGTTGCCATCTCTCTTTTTGACTGGGAAGGAAATACAGTTAAAAGTTTTCAGCTTAAGGGGTGGACAAAGGTTTTTGAGAAGGGAACACCTTATTTTGATGAGATAGTAAAAAAATTTGAATCAAGGACCATGAAACCTAGCTTCTTAAATGAGATAGCAAACAGAATGAATGAGAGAATAATAATTCCCAAGAAAGAATTTGTTGTGAAGTTGGATTTTAACATAAAGTATTCACAAGCACCATCAGCACAATCTGGAAAACCTCTCATAGCAATTTAATAAGAGAGTGCTATTAAGCACCCTGCTCACCTTTATTATTTGTAGAGAGGCGAAGCCTCTCTACACTTTCAAGAGCAATAAGAAAGTGCTGATAAGCTCAATTTTGTTATTCCGAAAAAGAGTTTATATAATTGATATAGTATGAAAAAACCATTAGCGAAATTAAATAAAGTTGACCTCCGCGAGGTTTGGAAACATGAAACTGAGTTTACAAATTGGCTTGCTCAGGAAGAAAACCTTGACCTACTGAGTAAAGAAATTGGTGTAGACATAAAACTTATTCAAACTGAAGCAAAGATTGGTAGTTTTAGTGTTGATATCCTCGCAGAAGAAGAAACATCCGGACAAAAAATAATCATTGAAAATCAGCTTGAAGAAACAAATCATGACCACCTAGGGAAAATAATAACCTACGCTTCAGGATACGAGGCAAACATAATTATATGGATTGTGAAAGACGTTAGAGAAGAACATCAAAAAGCAATTGAATGGCTCAACGAACACACAGACGAAAACATAAATTTCTTTTTAATAAAAATTGAGCTTTGGCAAATTGATAACTCTAATCCCGCACCCAAATTTGAAATAATAGTACAACCAAATGAATGGGCAAAAGCTATCAAAACAAATTCATCAGATAGGGAACTAACAGAAACAAATTTACAACAACTTGAATTTTGGAAAAAATTCAGAAAATATGTAGAGGAAAGAGACAAACGAATCCGTCTACGAAAACCCCTACCAAGACAATATTATGATATTAGTATAGGAAGCTCTGATGGCCATGTGGCACTAACAGTAAATTCTCGAGAAAACTTCATAAGTTGCGAGATTTATATCAATACCAACAAAGATTTATTTCATTTCTTACAAGAAAGGAAAGATGAAATTGAAAAAGAGATAGGAGAATCTCTTGAATGGGTAGATGCCCGTGTTGCTTCTCGTATCAAACTCAAAAAACAAGTTTCAGATGTCTTTAACCCAACCGAAGAAGAAAATCATTTTGCTTGGCTTTATGAAAAAATGCTTCTATTTCAAAAAGTTTTTAGCAAGTACTTTAAGGAGTTTAAAAACAATTACAAGTCAATGCAGTAATCAAACATTTTTACAATAGATAAAATAATAATTTAACATTGTAATGCTATGACTAAAGAGCAAAAATTTTTTAAAGTATTACAAGATATTTTCATCGGAGCAGAGATTGAAGGGCAAGGTGGATTTATCAATTTGATGAAAATAAAATCAAACTACTACAAAAAAATTGAAGAACTACTAAGGAAGGATATAGAAGATGCATTAAAAAAGTACCCATCATTCAGAGAAGAGCTTTTTGATAAGCTATATGACTTCTTTCACCGTTATTTTTCTGAAAGTGGTTCAATATACTTCAATTCAACACCATTCCACAACAATATTTACGAAAAAGTTTATACCGATGACAGGGATGTAATCCTATTCTGGAAAACACGAATGCTTTATTACGTTAAGACAGATAGGATATTTAGAAGTATGCCTATAGAGATTCCCATTAATCCCTCTTCAACGAAGGAGGATACAAGCATATTAAAATTCTACTTTGATGCAACAAATATAGAGAACAAAAAAGCCAACGAAAAAAGAGATTTAATTTATGAACTACAAGAGGTAAAAGAAGACAAAACGATAGTTTTTAATGTTTACTACTCAGAACAGGGAAGAGTTACAAAAACCGATGATATTCTGAAAGAATTGAAGAAAAAGAACATAACTATTGACGAAGAAACATTAGAAAGAGCATTCAGGATATTTGAGAAGTAAAGTGAAGTAGATTTCTTTATTAACAAAAATGCAAAAGCATTTTTACAAGAACAATTTAAACTTTGGAGTTATCAATATTTCTGGGAAGGTGCTAAGGAATGGACACCAGATAGAGTAAATCAATTACAAATATTAAAAGATATAGCTTTCAAGATAATTGATTTTATTTCTCAATTTGAAGATGAGCTTGTTAAGATATGGAACAAGCCGAAGTTTGTGAAAAATTCAAATTATGTGATTACATTAGATAGACTAAGCGACGATATTATTGAAAAAGTTATTAATCACAGTAACTTAGATACTCAAATTGAGGAATGGAAACAGCTTGGTATTGTAGATGAAGACTTTGAGATAGAAGATATATTTGAACAGGTTGATAGCAAAGAAAGCGACGAAGATGTATTAAATTTATTTTCAAAAGATGAGTTACGGAAAGAAGGATTAATATCTAATGGTTATCATTTACCTTATAACCCTAAGTTAGTAGAAAGAGCCAGAGAATTAAGAAAGAATATGACAGAGGCAGAGAAGAAAATTTGGTACGGATTTTTAAAGAACTTTAAATACAGGGTTTTAAGGCAAAGACCGATACATCACTTTATAGTGGATTTCTATTGTCCGGCACTCAAGTTAGTAATTGAGATAGATGGAGAACAACATTACACTGAAGAGGGGAAAGCATACGATGAAGAAAGAAGGAAAATCTTAGAAAGATATGGTTTGAGAGAGATAAGGTTTAGAAACAAAGAGGTAATGAAAGACTAAAAATAAAATACATTGCTAATCATTACTACATACCAGTTGTGTTATCAGAATCAGAAAAAATTGATTTCATTAAGCACATCATAAAATACAAAAGCGAAATAGAGTTCGTCAACAGACTAGAAGAATACCTACAAAAAGATGATAACCTATTTAAACAATACGATTGGTGGTTCTTCTCAAAAATTGATGAAACTTTAGACGAAGTTTATATTCCTTATTATAACCCAAAAACAAACAGAATTGAAAAATTCAAACCTGATTTTATCTTTTGGCTAAAGAAAGACAACAAATATACTATACTCCTCATAGACCCCAAAGGAACAGAGCACATAGAGCCATCCAGAAAAATAGATGGTTTTAAAAGAACTTTCAGCAAGCCTAAATATGAGTATGATAATTTAAACATAACTGTCAAGCTTTCGTTGTACACCTCAGACATCCGAAAAGTAGAAGAAGAATATAGAGATTTCTGGTTTGATAATCTATCTGAGATGTTAGAAAAACTATCACATTGTTAAATGTTACCTTAGGCTTAAACAATTATTGA
>JAPYWX010000122.1 GCA_028276145.1 Spirochaetota bacterium | reverse complement strand
CTCTCTTACATTCTCAGGGTCATTGTGTACTTCTGGCGAATCCCAGCCATCCCCTATGTCCGTGTTGTAGGCGTAAAAAAGCCTTAATTCTCCATCTATAAATATCCCCAATCCTTCGGGAGGTCCACCATCGTGCTCGTGAATCTTAGGCAAGCCATTAGGAAATTTGTAAAATACATTGTAAATAGGATGACTAAAAGGAACTACCTCTAAATTGTATTCCGGGAACACCTTTTTTATTTCCTTCCTAAAACTCTCATCCATCCCATAATCGTCATTAACGAATACAAACCCTTTGTAATTTATTAAATAATCCCTCAAATTCTTCTTCTCAGTTTCATTAAAATTTATTGGCACATGCCCACTTATGTACAAAATATCGCAATCAAATATCTCTTTTGATTCAAGAGAAACTAACTTTGGTTCCCTATCCACCTTTATTGAGGTTCTCTCAGAAATGTACCTAAGTAAGTTTTTCACAGAATCTATATTGTTGTACCAATCCCCTCCCCTGTACTTTACAAGCCCTATAGTTAGCGAAAAGAGATCAGCAGGAAACTGAATAACCAAAAAAATAGACATTAAGCTCAAAAGAGTTATTAAGCTCAAGAGTTTTTTCATGTTCTTTTAGAGGAGGGCTCACGCCCTCCTTTAGTTTTATTGTAATCCTTTTAATTCCTTAATTATATCTGGTGCTTTTCCAGCACTGAGTAGAACCTTTTCGTTCTTGTAGGAATATAGCTTAATCATTTCTTCTCTAGCTGGTCCTAAATACTTCCTTGGGTCAAATTCTTCTGGCTTCTCCCAGAAGACTTTTCTTATTGCTGCAGTCATTGCTAACCTTGAATCTGTATCAACGTTTACCTTACATACTGCGGATTTCGCAGCAGCTATTATTTGGTCTTCTCTTACTCCAGCCGGGCTCTCTAGTTTACCACCGTATTTATTAATCATTTCTACATACTCTTGAGGCACTGAAGAGGCACCATGTAAAACGATTGGGAAGCCTGGAAGTTTCTCCTTTACCTTCTCCAATATGTCAAGTCTCAAAGGTGGAATTTCCTCACCAGGTTTCACCTTAAACTTATAAGCACCATGGCTTGTACCAATTGCTATAGCCAAAGAGTCAACACCTGTTTTCTCAACAAAATCTACTGCCTGGTCAGGGTCAGTGTAAATTGTTTTATCAGATACCACATGCTCCTCTACTCCTGCTAACACTCCAAGCTCACCTTCCACCGTAACATCATATTGATGCGCAAATTCAACAACCTTCTTAGTTATTGCTACATTCTCTTCGTAAGGTAAGTGAGAGCCATCAATCATCACAGAAGAAAAACCATTTTCTATACAATCCTTAGCCAATTCAAAAGAATCGCCATGGTCTAGATGTAGAGCTATCGGTATCTCACTTAGTCCATTCTTAGCAGCCAATTCCTTAGCAAACTCGACAGCACCCTTAGCAAGATACCTTAGTAGTGTCTGGTTTGCGTACTGCCTAGCACCCTTTGAAACTTGTAATATAACCGGTGATTGTGTCAAAACACAAGCTGTCAAAATTGCTTGAAGTTGCTCCATGTTGTTGAAGTTATAAGCAGGTACAGCAAACCCCTTCTGATAAGCATGCTTAAACATCACTTTTGTATTGTAAAACCCTAGCTCAGTGTAATAAACCATAAAGTCTCCTCCTCCAACCTTTTTATAAAATCATTTTGATTGAAAAAACAAAAAATTTCAACTTCATACCTGTCATCCAAAATTCATTTTCCACGCTAAACAAAAATCTTCAATTCACCAAAAGGGTAAAGTTTTCAACAAAATTCTCAATTTTGGAAACCACCTTAAAAAATAGTTATAATTCATCAGTAATATGAGAAAAATCACAGCTTTTCTTATAGTTGCTCTCTCTGTAGCAGTTACGAAGTTTTCATACGGGCAGATTGATAACTTGGTACCTAAAAACACAATCTTTTTTGTAAAATTCCCTAGCTTTGTTGAATTTCATAAAAGTTTATCAAACACACTAATCAACCTTTTCCCAAAAGATTTTGAAGCATTCTCAAACTCAGTAGCTTCATTTTTCCAGTCTACATTAGGCACGGACATAATGAGCGAAAGCAATTTAATAAACCTTGGAATAAACACAAAAGAAGAATTCGGATTCGGATTCAACGATAAGGGTCAACCCTTTATAATTCTAACACTACTAACAAACGCAATAGACGAAAGAGTTACAAAACTCCAAAATGTCCTATACAAGCTTGAATTCAGTTCTTTCGCATTTGACAAAAACAGGCTAATAGCCGTAGGCAAAAACTTTGAGTACAAAGGCGACGAAACTTTTAACCCGGAGACACCAAACTACAACATATTCATATCACAAAAATTTCTTGATTCAATATCCGACATAAAACTACCAAAGGAATACTCAAACCTTTCATACACAATTTCCCTAAAAGTTAACAGTAACACAATGAGAATAGAAATGACTTCACCTTCACTAATTGAGAAATTCTCCCAACCACTCATAAAAAACCACACATACATACCAAACCCCGAAGATGTGTCATTGATAGCGAATTTTGAATTATCACCAAAAGAAATGATTGACACCATAAACAAACTTGATGAAGTGTCAAAAACAAAAGTTCTAGAATTCCTAAGTGAATTCACAAACACATTCAAAGTTGACCTAACCCCTATACTAACAAACCTATCTTCTCCATCAACAATATTCATATATTCTTATTACAACAACCTAAACAATCAAATAACCTTCACTGCTCCAATCCTCAATGAAAAACTTCTAGAACTCTACCTTGAAAAACTAGTGAGAGAAAAGGCAAAAGAAAGGGACATATACAAATTTTCAGTGTTTGACAAAAACTTCTACAAGCTACCAATAAACGAAAATTATTCTATCAACTTCGGTGTGATATTTAAAAGGCTAATAATCTCAACAGACAAAGACATCTTAATTAGCTACATTAGGAATATAGCAAAAGACGAAAAAACATGGAAACAGGAAAATTTAGAAAACATATACACCTACATAAACACAAGAAACTTAACCAGCAAAGTATTAAGAATAAAACAAGAAAACCTACATCCCTTCATTTCGTCAATATTACCCTTACTCATAACAAGTAAGACAATAAAAGTAAGTTCAAAGCAAAACGGCAAAAAGCTCGAAACACAAATAGAAATTGAGTACTAAATAACAGTAAATATATCCACTAAAGTGTTTGGATCAAAAAATTCGTTGTATGTCTTTATCGCAAAATTATCAGTCATACCGGCAATATACCAGCTAGCAAGTCTATACCTGTTAGCATCAATATTACTGCAATCAAACATATCCCAGTATTCCTGATATTCGATAGGATACAACTTCTTAGAAGATTTATCAGAAAAAACTTCAAAAAGCTTTCTTACTATCATCTCGCACTTCTTCCTTGTCTTAAGGATATTCTTATTCTCATAGATAAGCTCGTTTTCAATTGCTCTAAGAACCAAGTTTTTTAGTAGTACCTCATCAGGTACTACTAATGAATACGAATATCTACTTTCTTTTTCGTCCAACTTGCTCAAGCTCACATTGACAACAAAAGTGTGTATCAAGTCAGATGTTAGTTTTCTAATCTTTCTTTTCTTTTCAATTCCTGAACTCGCGTTTTCAATATCCTTAATTGATTCTTTTATACTATAGAAAATCTTCTCAACTTCACCCTGTGAAAAAATTGAAACTTTATTAGAAACCTTTTCATAAACTATAGAAAGCAAATTATCAGATAGATAAGAAGCTTTTAACAATCCACCTTTTATACCATCCTCGAGGTCATGTACAGAATAAGCAACATCATCAGCCCACTTGACAATCTGACACTCTATTGACCTCCTTTTGCTTTCCCAGCTTGAGTCAATCCAATTAACGAAACCTAAGAAAAACTCATCATCGTAAAGAAACTTACTTCTGTTTTCACTCCTTTTGTTCTTGTACTTCAAAAGCCCGTCAAGTGTAGCTCTCGTTAGGTTTAATCCCTTGTCCCCTATTTTAGTTTCAAGAAACATCAAAACAATAATGTTGTGAGCGTTAGCCTCAAACCCACCATAACTATCTAGAAGCTCATTCAAAACTTTTTCACCTGTATGGCCAAAAGGAGGATGCCCAATATCATGTGCCAATGCTATAGCCTCAAGCAAATCAGTATCTATGCCAAGCTTCAAACCTATAGCCTTGGATATCTGAGCAACCTCTATTGAGTGCGTAAGCCTAGTTCTATAAAAATCCATAAGTCCAGCACCATAAACCTGAGTCTTAGCCTGTAATCTCCTAAAAGCACTACTATGAATTATCCTGTCTCTGTCAATCTCAAACTCACTTCTAACATCACCCGTCTTAGCCTCTTCCTTTATAATCCTCTCAAAGTCATACTCTCCGTACCTAACCATACCTAACTCCACTACAATTTAATTATAACATCATCTCCTTCTTTCTTATCCTTAATATTCTCATACTTACCGAAAAACGCCACAATAAGTATTATTAACCCAACAGGATAGATAATAATTCCGATGATTATCGGGAAAAGAATAGTAGAAACAAAAACCAAAAGCCCACCAACACGGAAGTTATTATTACCAGTGACATCACCAATTAACTTGTTCGCCCTGTAAAAGAAAAAAGAAGAGAGAACCAAAAAAGTATAAAATAGTATAGCAAACACCAAAGCCCTAAAAGAAATATATCTCAAAAACTCATTAAATCCTTCTTCAGAAAAAAGTTCTTCAAAGTAATAGAAATAATGATTAAAAACATTCCAAAGGAATGT